>JAIYBI010000458.1 GCA_027488595.1 Opitutaceae bacterium
CGCAGGTTTTCCTCCACCGTGAGATGCGGGAAGATATCGCGCCCTTGTGGCACGTAGCCGAGGCCGGCTCGGGCGCGGGAGGCGGTGTCGAGCGGGACGAGATTGGTGGTTCCGAGAGTCATCACGCCCGAACGAAGCGGACGCAGGCCCATTAAGGCGCGGAGGGTGGTGGTCTTGCCCACGCCGTTGCGGCCCATGAGGGCGACGAGCTCATTGGGGCGGACCTCGAGCGTGACGCCTCGCAGGATGCGGGAGCCGTCTATGTCCACTTCGGCGGCGGAGAGATTGAGAAGGACGTCAGGCATGAGGGCAGTGGAAAGGATCAATGTTTGCCGCGGCCCAGATAGACCTCGCGGACCTTTTGGTTGGACTGGACGTCGTCGAACTTACCCTCGCAGAGCACACTGCCCTGATGGAGCACGGTGACCTGGCCGTTGATTGAAATCTGCTTAACGAAAGACATGTCGTGCTCGACGACGACGATGCTGTGTTTGCCGGCGAGACTGAGAAGAAGTTCGCCGGTGCGATGGGTTTCCTCGTCGGTCATGCCGGCGGCGGGTTCGTCCACAAGCAGAACGCGCGGCTCGGAGGCGAGCAACATGCCGATCTCGAGCCATTGTTTCTCGCCGTGGGAGAGCAGGCCGGCCTTCCAGTGGCGTTTGTCGTCGAGGCGAACGAGTTTGAGCAAGGCGTCGAGACGGTCGCGGGCGGTGGAATCGAGGCGATGGAACAACGACGCGAAGACGCCGCGAGGTCCGTTGAGCGAAAGGACGAGATTGGTGAAGACGGTGTGCTCGGCGAAGACGGACGGCGTCTGGAACTTGCGGCCGATGCCGAGACGCTGGATCTCGTATTCGTTGAGCGCGGTCAGATCAATGCTTGGCGCCTCGTCGGCTGAGGCGAAACGCACCGAGCCTTTGTCGGGTTTGGCGCGACCGGTGAGCAGATCGAAGAACGTGGATTTACCCGCGCCGTTGGGCCCGATGACGGTGCGGAGTTCGCCGGGAAAAAGGTAGAAGTTAAGCGCGTTGATAGCCCGAAAACCATCGAAGGTTTTCGTGACGTCCTCGGCTTGCAGAATCGGGTGCGACATGGCGTTTCTTGAATGACCAGTGACTAGTGACCTATGGCCGATGAATCCGAGGCCGGGGCCTTGGAGCGGAATTTGGCCCAAATTGAACGGAACTTGGCAGGCAGGCTGATCAAGCCGCCGGGGAGGAACAGAACCACGGTGACGAAAAGACCACCGAGGAAGTAGAGCCAGAGCTCGGGCGCGGCGCGCGTAGCCCAGCTCTTGAGGGCGTTGACAAAAAGGGCACCGAGGATCGGACCAAGAAGAGTGCCGCGACCACCCACGGCGACCCAGACGACGGCCTCGATGGATTTCTCGGCCGTCATCTCGGACGGGTTGATGATGCCCACTTGCGGGACATAGAGCGCCCCGGCGACACCGGTGATGGCGGCGACGAGCACGAAAACGAAAAGTTTGTAGCGGGCGGTGGCGTAGCCGGAGAAAAGCACGCGGTTCTCGCCATCG
Organism: Opitutaceae bacterium; assembly: GCA_027488595.1. Taxonomy (GTDB): domain Bacteria; phylum Verrucomicrobiota; class Verrucomicrobiia; order Opitutales; family Opitutaceae; genus IMCC26134_A. The sequence goes on from JAIYBI010000458.1 coordinate 1,538, forward strand.
CGGATGGCCTGCATGAGGTGGCCGAACTTGGCGCGAGTGAGCCACCGATAGAGCAGGAAGACGCCGGCCAGAAGCAACACGGACGCGATGTAGAGTGAGCGGCGGGTTTCGACGGAATTCAGGTCGGCCCCGAGGACGCGTTTAAAGTCGGTGAAGCCGTTGTTGCCGCCGAAGCCGAAGTCGTTGCGAAAGAAAAGCAGCGCGGCGGCGTAGGTGAGCGCCTGGGTGAGGATCGAAAGATAGACGCCCTTGATGCGCGAACGGAAGGCGAGCCAGCCGAAGACAAAGGCAAGCAAAGCCGGCACGGCCATCACGGCAAAGGCAGCGAAACCGAAAGAGTAAAACGGCTCCCAGTGGGCGGGCAGGGCTTTATAGCCGAGGAAAACCATGTAGTCCGGGAGATCGGACTTATACTGGCCATCCTTGCCGATCATCAGCAGCAAGTGCATGCCGAAAGCGTAGCCGCCCAAGGCGAAGAAAAGAGACTGTCCGAGCGACAAAATCCCGAGGTAGCCCCAGAGCAAATCCACTCCGAGCGCGAGCACCGCGTAAGTGGCGTATTTGCCGTAGAGATTCAGGGTAAACGTGCTCGGATGCAGCAGGTGGTCGGGCGGCAGCACGGCGTTAAAAACGGGCAGGAGCACCGCCAGAATGAGCGTTGGAATGATAAACGAAGCCCACTGCGCGCGGGTAAAAAAGCGCGGTTCGACGTCGGGCACGCGAGAGGAAGCGGTTGAGGACATGGTGCGGGATCAGTCGAGACTACGGTTGCGGGTCGGAAACAAACCACCCGGACGCCACTGCAAGAAGAGGATGATGGCGAAGAGCACGAGAATCTTGCCCATGACCGCGCCCAACACGGGCTGGAGCAACTGGTCCACCGTGCCGATACCGAGGGAGGCTGCGACGGTGCCGAGGATATTCCCCACCCCGCCGGAGACAACGACCATGAAGGCGTCAATGATGTGGAGCTGGCCCATGCTCGGCCCGACGTTGCCCAACTGGGAAAGACAGGCGCCGGCGAGACCGGCGAGGCCGGAGCCAAAGCCGAAGGTCATCATGTTAACGTGCGTAGTTTTAACGCCAATACAGGATGCCATCTGGCGGTTCTGCATCACGGCGCGCACCAGGAGGCCGAGGGAAGTCCGATTGAGAACGAGCCAGACACCGAGAACAACAAGGGCCGCGAAGCCGATTACGAAAAGCCGGTTGTAGGCGAAGAGCACGTCACTGATCGCCGCGCTGCCTTGCAGCCACGAAGGGGCGTTGATCTGCACATTGGCCGGACCAAAAACGAGACGGAAGGTCTGCTGCAAAGCGAGCGAAACGCCCCAGGTCGCAAGCAGACTCTCCAGCGGGCGTTTGTAGAGAAACTGGATGACCCCGCGCTCCATGAGCAGGCCGACGGCGGCGGCGGCGGCAAACGCCACAGGCAAGGCGGCGATGAAGTAAAAGTTGAAACCGAAAGAGCCCAGACCAAAGGCGGAAACGAAGATATTCTGCACCACGAAAGTGGCGTAGGCCCCAACCACCATGAGTTCTCCGTGGGCCATGTTGATGACACCCATCAGTCCGAACGTGATGGCAAGGCCGAGGGCGATAAGCAGGAGCACCGAGCCAGCGCTGAGGCCGCGAAACAGATTCCCGAAGAAGTTTACGATCTGCCAGTGAGCCTCGATCTTTTTGAGCGCAGCCACCATCGCGGCCGCCTCATCGGCAGGAGGCGCGGGGGTGGCGGCGAGCTGTTCTTTAAAACGGGCGGCGGCGGCGAGGGAGTGGGCCTCGGTGAGGCTCGCGATCGCGGCGAGGCGAACCTTCGAGTCGGAATCGGCAAGCTGGATGAAGGCGATCGCATCGGTAAGCGCGGCGCGCACAACGGGCACTTTTTCGATGACAAGACGGGCCTTCAAAAGCGGCAGATGCTCGGCTTTGCGGGATTGTCCGAGGCGCTCCACTGACTCGCGGCGAACTGAGGGAGTGGGATCCGAAACACCGGCGACCTCGAGCACATCGCGAATGGCCCGGCGGAGAGGAGCTGTGGTGTCGAGGGGCTTGAGTTGTTTCGGAGCGAAAATGAGCGGCTTGCCGGAGGTGGAGTCGAGTAGCGGGGTCGCGGAATCCACCGATAGTGCGAGAAGCTGACCCTCCGCACCCGGAGCGGGCGCGAGCGTGGCAGGTGCGCGGGTGCCGTCGCCAAGGGTGACGAGAAACAGTTCACCGGCGCGCCACGCATTGAGCGCGGGCGTAATGGCGGAATCCTCTACCCCAACGAGGGCGCGGATGGCGGCCGCTTGCTCAGCGGGTGGCGCGACTAACGCGGCGATGAGCTGGGCGCGGGCGGGAGAATGCGACACCGGCCCGGAGGCGGCGCGGAGCATGAGCGACGGCGCAAGCAGCAGCGAAAAGGAAAGCGAGAGGCGGACGAGGAGTCGAAGCATGGCGCGGGACGCGCTGTCAGGCCTAGCAAAAGGCGGGCCTAAGGGACTCGGAAGATGCCAAAACACCCATTCTACGTGATCTTGTTGTGCGATCCGGCGTCGCCGACGTCGGTAATTTACCTCCGGTAAACGCCCTCGTCGGCTCCTTGGCCGGCACAACAATCCCGACGTAGCATTGATGTTTTAGCATCGCCCGAATCCCTAAAAAAAATCGGGGCGGAGTCTTTTGAAAGACCCGCCCCGAAAACCAAACTAACCTATGGAAAACACGCGCGCTTTAACCAGAAGCACCGTGGAAAGGGAGGGGCGGCGCGCATGGCCGTGAGGCCAGGCGCACCGCGATATGCATCGAGCAAGTAAAACCAACCGGGCTTACTTCTTGCCGAAGGTGCCCTTCAGGAAGGGCTCGCCGTAGACACCCTCGTAGGACTTGAGAATCTTGAACTGGCCGTCAGCGAGGGTCTCGCCGATGTAGACATTCTTGGTCAAGTGATGGTTCTTCTGCATCGTGACTTTGCCACCGGGACCATCGAAGGATACGCCGGACTCGAGAGCGGTGCGGACGGCATCCACGTCAAAGGTGCCGGCCTTCTCAACCGCGGCTTTCCAGATATAGACGCCGACGTAGGAGAGGACCATGGGAGCGTTGGTCACGCGACCCTTCTTCTCGATACCGGGGACGGTGCTCTTCTCGAGCCAGGCGAAGAAATCCTTCTTGAACTTGTCGTTCGCGGGTGTGTCCACGGACATGAAGTAGCTCCAGGCACCGAGGTGACCGACGAGGTCCTTGGTGGGAAGACCGCGGAACTCATCCTCGGAGACCGAGAAGGAGATGACGGGGATGTCCTCGGACTTGATGCCGGCGTTCGCGAGTTCGCGGAAGAAGGGGACGTTGGTGTCGCCGTTCAAGGTGGAGACGACGGCGGCGTCACCGGAGGCGCCGAACTGTTTGATTTCGGCAACGATCTGCTGGTAATCGGTGTGACCGAACGGGGTGTATTTCTCGATGATGGCGCTCTCGGGAATGCCCTTGGAGGCGAGATATTCCTTCAACACGAGATTCGTGGTGCGGGGATAAACGTAGTCCGAACCGATGAGGTAGAACTTCTTTTTGCCGAGCTCGCTGAGCAGATAGTCAACGCCCGGGGTGGCCTGCTGGCCGACGGCCTCGGCGGTGTAGAAGATGTTCTTGGAAAGCTCTTCGCCCTCGTATTGCACGGGGTAGAAAAGGAGACCGTTGTTCTTCTCGAAAACGGGGAGCACGGATTTGCGGGAAACGGAAGTCCAGCAGCCGAAGGTGACCGCGGTCTTGTCCTGCTCGAGGAGTTGCTTGGCCTTCTCCGCGAAGAGGGGCCAGTTGGAGGCGCCGTCAACGACGACCGGCTCGATCTTTTTGCCGAGAACGCCACCCGAGGCGTTGATCTCGTCGAAGGTGAAGAGCAGCACGTCACGCAGCGAGGTCTCGCTGATGGCCATGGTGCCGGAGAGGGAGTGTAGGACGCCGACCTTGACCGTCTCAGCGGCGTGCAGGGCGGTGGAGGCGAGGACGCCGAGCGCGAGAGCGCTGGCTCCGAGGGACTTGGTGATGTGTTTTAGCATGGGAAAAAGTGGTAGCTATCAGTGCGCGAAAAGGGAGGGAGAGTTGAAGCAGTTGAAACCAGCGGACAAAAAAGGCGGGCCGCGTTGCGAACGCGGATGCGAGGGCACAGGCGGCCCGCCTTTGGAAGTTTTCTAACGCGATTCAGAAGGCGCTCAGGCCTTAGAAGCGGAAGAGACCCTGGATGGCGTATTGAGCGACATCAGGGTTGAAGTTGTCAGCGTCGGTCTTGGTAACCTCACCCTTGATCGAGAAGTTCGGGGTGAAGGTGTAAGTGCCGGCGATGCCATAAGCGACCGCGTCAAAGGCCTTGCCATCAACATAGGTCACGCGGCCGGCCACCGACAGTTCCTCGGAGACAGCATAGCTGGCAAGCAGGAGCCAAGCGTTCTCGGTGGTGTCCTCAATCGTGGCGAACTCGCCAGCGATGGTGAGCTTCTCGGTGACCTTGTAGGCCGCCCAGAAGTCGGTGGAGAGGATGCTATCACCACCATCAACATCTTCGTAGCCAGCGCCCGCGAAAAGGGTGAGGTTCTCGATGCCGGAGTAGAGGAAGTAGGCCTCGTAGCCGAGATCGTCAGAGAATTCGCCGTCACCCTCGAAGAAGGAGCCGCCCGTGGGAGAATGTTGCGAATCACGGACCGAGAAACCGGTGGAGAAACCTTCGCCGGCATAGTCGAGCTTGGCGCCGGTGGCATACGGGCTATCATAGAGAACTTGGCTGAAGGTGATGAAGGCGTTGTTGGGCGTATCGAAGGACTCATAGCCCAGCCAGCCGAGGTATTTACCGGCGGTGATGGAGAGGTTCTCGATCTTGTAGGTCACGAAAGCGTCGAGCAGGCCGGCGTCCTCGGTAAGGCCATTCTTGGTCGAGTCGAGAGCGAGAAGGCTCACCTTGGCGGAGAAGTCCTCATAAGTGCCGTTAAGAGCGACCTTGATGGAGTCGAACACGCGACCGGTGTTCGCAAAGGTGTAGTTGCCGGCAGGGGTGCCTTCGGTGATGACACCAGCGCCGATGGCGTAACCATCGAGCGAGAGGTTGTCGTTGATCTTCACTTCGGCTTGGACGGTAGCCGCAGCGGCGGCGAGCAGGGCGGTAAACCCGGCGAGTTGGATGCGTGATTTCATATCTTTGGCTGTTTGTTGGTTGTTGCGAAACACCCCAGTGGACGACGTGTCCTTCATAAGATGCTTAGCGCATACCACCTAAGCGGGGACCATGCCAAGTTTGCCTCAAATTTCGTAGCGCTGATTATGAGTGACTTACATAAACACCATACATGCGCCGCGCTGTGCTGTGATTAAAAACGAAACAGCATTGAATCCATTTACGTTCCTTATGTTTCGAAATGAAACATCACATCGCACCACACCCTTACGATCGTTTTTCTGAATCCACCCGCGACTCAATTTGCCCGCTGTAAACGTATACGGATAAACCGGCGCTCCGCTCCGACACCGGCGGTATCTCGCACGCGAATACGTTCGCCCCCGCCGACGAGAGGCGTCCGGGAGACTTCCTCGGTCGGCAGTCCAGCCCCGTTAACCATTCCCACGCCGTAGGCATGACCTTGCGTCCAGGTGATCAAATCGCCCGAGACCTCCACGGTATAAACCACATCGTCCCTGGCGGGCGGCCGATCAAAAACAATCTCCAGTGCTCCGCCAGTTCCGGGGTCCGTCGAAGGCGCCACGACAATGATCCCGCCTAGGCCGTCGGCGAGCGCCGGGTTTCGGTCGAAGCCGTATTCGAGCAAGCTCGCCACCCCGTCGCCGTCACTATCGGCCAATGGATCCGCTTCAGCCCCAAGCAACCCGGCAGCCTCCGCCCAGAGTTCAAAGCCCCGCGCCCAGCGCACGTCATCCAACCACGCCGAATCCGTTCCCTCCGCCAAGTAAGGATCCTTCTCAAAATTCCATCGCATCACATGCGCGCCGGCCGGCACGGTGATCGTGCGTTCAGCCCACGCCGTCTCGCCCGAGATGGTCGCCACGGAATCGCCGTCCAGTCGCGCATGAAAAAAGTCGTAGTCCAATTCCGACGACACTTTCCATCGCCAGGTCAGCCTGCCGGGTCCGGTAATCGCCGTCTGGATCCAAGTCTCCTGATAATCGTCCAGCACCTCGCCGCTCCGTGCCGCCGAACCGCCGGTCGGCGCGTCCGCCTCGGCAACCGTTCGCCAGGGCCGGTCACCGCCGCTCGTGAACGTAAGCTCCGGCGCGTCGAGCGCATCCGCGAGACCCGCCCCCGCGATCGCAAAAGTGACCCCGCGCGAGCTGGAGCTGGAGGCATTCGCGGCCGTTACGGTCGCTGAAAACACGCCGCCTTGCGCGGGCGTGCCCGTCACGCGGCCATCCGAAGTGACCGCCAGCCCCGGCGGCAATCCGCTCCCGGCGTAACTCAAACCGGCCCCCGCCGCCTCGATCGCATACGACAAAGCCTCCCCCACCCGCCCCTCCGCCCTTGCCGCGCCGCCGATCAACGGCGCGACCCCCGCCGGCGCCGTCACCGTGCCCACCACCCGAAAACGCCCGATGCTGCCATACGCGGAATACCCGCCCGCCGTCGGACTGCCCTCGCCCACCGAGCGCACGCGCAACACATAAACGCCCGCCGCCACCGTCACGTTGAGCTGCGGGAAACGCGTGCCGCTCGTGTCCACCGTTGCCAAAGTCACACCTGCAGTCGTCGCGAGAGTGAGCGAGCCGTCGAAGTTCGCCGCATCGGCGTCGGCGTCGTCGTCCTCAGCGAGTGCCAAAGTCACCGGCCCCGCTCCCGCCGCCACCAGCAACCACGACTCGGCTCCACCCGTTTCGATCAAGCCGCGATGGTCAACCGTCACCCCGTCCGCCGCCACCGCCAGCCGTCCTGCATCGGCGAGCGTGGCGGCTCGACGCTCGGCGGCGAAGCCGGTGTGGTTGGCCACGCTGGCGATCTCGGCGACGTCGTCCTCGGGGTTACTGGCAACTTTCGTCCCGCTCGCGTAGTCCCCGGCGTTCCACTGGATGAGCTCCTGCCCGTAAGGCGCACCCATGATCGGCCCCCAGGCTACAGCGCCACCGTGACCGGCGTAGTATTCGTCGGTCTTCACGCCGGCCGCGTTTTTCAAACCGTCGTGGGAAAGCCCCAGCGTGTGCCCCGCCTCGTGGCTGACCGCCAGGGCGATGTCGTCGGCGAACGTATTCTGATCTGAAAACGCCCAACACGGCATGTCGTCGGTAAACGTTCCCACGCCTGCCTCCCGCCAGGACTTCCACACCGCCACGCCGCCGACCGCGCCATACCAAGCGCTCGAAGTTGTAATGATACAGCGCATACGCTGCATAGGCCGGGCGGCGGCATAGCGCGCCGGATCGGTCGTGACGTTGATACGGAAGGGCCGGAAATCCTCCGCCACCCGCCGCCACACCCGCGTGATGTCCTCGACGCTCAGCCCGCTGTCCGCCGCCACGATCGGCAGCTCGTCCCAATTGGGATCGACCACCGTCGCACCATCGAAATCGAGATACAAAACCGGCTCTGCTTCGGGCCGGCTATCGAAGACCGGCACCGCCACGGGCAAAGCCTGCGGTGCCGCCCCGCCTGCCGAAGCGTTGACCGCGCCACCAGTCGCTTTCGCCGCCCCGCCCGGCCGCGGTGCGGGCGGCAGGCTGGCGCATAAAACGTTCCCGCGCGGGATCGCCGCCAGCACCCCGCCGCCATCGTCGGCGGTCGTGAGCCGATACACCATTTCGTCTCCCGCGGGATAAACCATCGCCGACATCCCCGCCGGCCCCTGCGCGAGCACGAAGTGACCGCCCCCCGCCAGGGCGCCGCCGGCCAGCCGGCGACCGCCGGACTGCTCGCGAATGAGCGTGATCACGCCCTCCGCCACCCGCCCGTCAAAGAGCGGCAGCGTGACCGCCGTGCCCTTTTCCAAAACCAGATTCGGCGCGGCCGCGACCGGCTGCACGCGGCTCGCGCCTTGCAGCCGCGAGGACACCTTGCCGCCTGCCACCGCGAGGGCCGGCACCCGCTCAGCCCAGGCGACGATCGGTGCCGGCCCGGCAACCGGCACCAAGCGAGGCGCCATCTGCAAGCCGTGCTCGCGCGTCGCCACGCCAAGCCCGACACACAGGCCCAAAACCAACAAAGCCGCGAGGATTCGTGCACGCGAAGGGCGAAACATGCGTCCTAATCAAACGCAGCGCCGTCGCATCGCGAGCCTTGAAGCAAAATGAATGGGACTAGGTCCCATCCTCGTAACCTAGCACCGCCGCTCAACCCAGCGCGGCGAGCAGGCGTTGGAGGTCGGCGCGTTTGTTGATTTGCTCGGCGAGTTGTTTGCGCGCGCCAGCCAGCACGGCCGGCGGGGCCTTGCTGGTGAAGGCCTCGTTGCCCAGGCGCGCCTCCGTGGCGGCGATGTGCTTCGTGACTTGGTCGAGCTCCTTCGTCAGACGCACTCGCTCGGCGGCGGGATCAATCTTCACACCGGTGTCGAGATAGAGCGTGCCGAGCGGAGTCACGATTGCAGGCAAAGACAGCTCCTCGGTAGTGCGGGCGATCTCCGATGCACCGACGAGACGGGAGAGTTTTGCCGCGCTCTTTTCCAGGGCGAGCCACTCCGTCTGACTGCCGAGCACGAAGAACTTCACGTCGCGTTTCTGCGCGACCGACTGGTCGGCCTTGAGCTGGCGGGCGAGCGAGGCGACGTGCTTGAGTTTCGCGACGCGACCGGCGGCGGCGGCGTCCACCGGCACGCCGCGTTTGGCGATCGCGGCGGAAAGCGCGGCGGCGGTTTCGAGGCGGGTGTCCTGCACGAAACGTTTGTCGGGCGAGGCATACCCGAGCAGCGACCAAAGCTCCTCGGTGATGAAGGGCGCGAAAGGCTCGAAGAGGAGCAGGAACTGGCGGATGACGAGGTCTTGCACCGCGAGGGCGTGGTCCTTGGCGTGCGGGTCTTGCACGCGGGTCTTGGCGACCTCGACATACCAGTCGCAAAAATCGTTCCAGAAAAACGAATACAAGCCCTGCGTGGCGGCGGCGAATTCGAAGTCGGCGAAGCACTTTTCGAGCAGCGCCGTAAGCTCGATCAGCGCGGCGAGCAGGGCGTGGTCGTCGTCGTCAAAATGCGTCGGGTCGAAGCGCGAGAGAACGGCCTTGAGCGAGGTGTTGTCGCTCATCGGGCCACTCATCTGGCGGAAGCGCGCGGCGTTCCAGAGCTTGTTGCAAAAACCTTTGCCGCTTTCGATGCGGTCCTCGTCGAACTTCACGTCCTGGCCGAGTGGCGCGATCTGGAGCAATCCGAAGCGAAGGCCGTCGGCGCCGTATTTCTGGATTAGGTCGAGCGGGTCGGGCGAGTTGCCGAGGGTCTTGGACATCTTGCGGCCCTGTTTGTCGCGCACGATGCCGTTGAAATAGACGTGCTTGAAGGGGATGCGCTGCTCGAGTTGC
>JAIYBI010000300.1 GCA_027488595.1 Opitutaceae bacterium
CCTCGACGATGTAGAGCTCGGTGTTTTGCGGGTCGCGTTCGGAGCAGTCGGCGAGTTTGCCGGGCAGGCCGCCGCCAGAGAGGGCGCCCTTGCGGATGGTCTCGCGGGCCTTGCGGGCGGCCTCGCGGGCGCGGGCGGCGTTGAGTGATTTATCAACGATGCGTTTGCCGACTTGCGGGTGGGTTTCGAAATACTGGGTGAGGCCCTCGTAGCTGAGCGAGCCGACGATGCCCTCGACCTCGGGGGAAAGGAGTTTGACCTTGGTCTGGGACTCGAACTTGGGGTCGGAGTGCTTGATCGAAATGACGGCGGCGAGGCCTTCACGGACGTCGTCGCCGGTGATCTGGGGGTCCTTGTCCTTGAGCAGATTATTGGCCTTGGCGAACTGGTTGATGGTGCGGGTCAGGGCGCTGCGGAAGCCGGAGAGGTGCGTGCCGCCATCGGGATTGTGGATGGTGTTGGTGTAGCAGAGGACCTGGTCGTTGTAGGTGTCGTTGTATTGGAGGACGACCTCGACGTGGATCTCGATGGGTTTGTCATCGAGGGTGGTCGTCATTTCTTTGTGGATACGGACGGGGTTCGGGTGAAGGGCCTCCTTGCCGGTGTTGAGCTGGCGCACAAACTCGACGACGCCGTCCTTGTAGTAGTAATTCTCAACCTTGGGAATGGCGGGGCGCTCGTCGGTGAAGTTGATCTCGAGGCCGGAGTTGAGGAAGGCGAGCTCGCGGAGGCGCTTGGCTACGGTCTCGAAGACGAAGACGGTGGTGAGCTTGAAGATCTCGGGGTCGGGTTTGAAGGTGACGGCGGTGCCGGTGCCGGAAGCGGTGCCGATGATTTCGAGTTTTTTGACCACTTTGCCCTGGGCGAACTTCATGTGGTGAACGTGGCCGCCGCGGGAGACCTCGACCTCGAACCATTCGGAGACCGCGTTGACGCACTTGGCGCCGACGCCGTGGGTGCCGCCGGAGAACTTGTAGCCGCCCTGGCCGTATTTGCCGCCGGAGTGGAGGGTGGTGAGAACCATCTCGACGCCGGGGATGCCGTAAACGGGGTGGATGTCCACGGGGATGCCGCGGCCGTCGTCGCGGATGGAGATGGAGCCGTCAACGTGGATGGTGACGTCTATCTTTTTGCAATGGCCGGCGAGATGCTCGTCCACGGAGTTGTCCAGAACCTCGGAGACGCAGTGGTGAAGGGCGCGCTCATCGGTGCCGCCGATATACATGCCCGGCTTTTTGCGGACGGCCTCAAGGCCCTCGAGTTTGCCGAGCTTGGAGGAGTCGTAATCAGCCGCGTTGGAGGCGTCGGGCAGGGGGTTGAACTCGTAGGATTCGGAGGGTTGCTGCGGGTCTTGGGCGTCGGGCATTTGGAGAGAGGGAAACGGGATTAAAATCGAAGGCTTAAAAGCATCCGAAACCAGCGGGGGCGACAACCCCTATTTCAGAGTGTTTTTCCATGCCAATCTTCTCGATGAATTCCACAACCTTTTAGGTTTTGTAAAGCTGCGTGAAACCGTCACAGAAACGCCCCAAAAACGTAACGGAAGAGTCGCGAACTTGTGACACTGAACGGGCAGGCTGAGGTGTTGGTTTCCTAACCCTTCAAACACCTATCATCATGAATCGCACTCCTCGTTCCCTCTGCGCCGCCGCTGCGGTCGCATTTGTCCTCGTCGGTCAGGCTCAAGCCCAACTCCTCAACGGAGATTTCAGCAACGGTCTCACGAATTGGAATCCCGTCGGTGATGCCAGCATCTCCTCTGGCGCGGCCTTCCTGACCACCGCTGAAGCTGTTTTGGGTTTGGACGATTTCCCGAACCCGAGCTTCAACGTCTCCGGCACTTCGCCGCTCGCCGCCAACTCCGGTTCCGGGCTCGAACAAAGCACCGGTCTCGTCGACGGCGATGCGAACTTCGGTGCTAATCCCGCCTTCGAAGGCTCTGGCCTCAGCCAGACCTTCAGCCTACTACCTGCCGGTCTCTACCAACTGAGCTTCACCTACAACTTCTTCACCAACGAAGTCACCGCCTTCGACCACGCCTACGTGGGCATCAACGGCACCGTGTATTCCTTCGCCGATACTTTCGACGCGATCATTGCCTCCAGCCCCTACAACTTCGAGACCGGTCCGCAAAACTTCATCCAGGTTTTCACCTCCACCGGCCCCGTCACCCTCAGCTTCGGCGTGGCCGATATCGCGAGCTTTGACCTCACCTCGGCCGTTCTGATCGACGGCATCACCCTGACCGCGATCCCTGAGCCCTCCACCTACGCCGCTCTTGTTGGTTCGCTCGCACTCGGCTTCGTCGCCCTGCGCCGCCGCCGCGCTGCCTGATTTTCCCCCACCTCTTCCCTTAAACTCTGCCTCTCCCATTCCATGAAATCTTTGCCTGCCTTTTTTCAGCGCCCCGCGCTCACCCTCGCCGCGTTCGTCGCCACCCTCGCTTTCACCCCTGCCGCTACGCAAGCCGAGGGACTGACCATCCTCCACGTCGGCGACCAGGAATCCTGGTTGCTCTCCGCCCAGGGCAACCTGCGTGACGACGCCTCGCAAGCCCTCTCCTTCTACGGTGGCGTGGATCGCCTCGCTGCCGTGATCGACCGTGAGGAGGCCGCCGCCGCCCTCGCCAACAGCTTCGTCATCAAACTCAATGCCGGCGACGCCTTCCTGCCCGGCCCTCGCTTCACCGCCAGCTACATCAACCTCGCCAACTCCTACCCGGGCGACGGCGGCCAGGACTTCTACGATGCCATCGCCCTCCGCGAGATCGATTTCGACGCAGCGGTGTTCGGTAACCACGAATTCGACCAAGGTGCCACAGATGCCGCCCGCTTCGCCAAGGTCTCGGAGACCACCTACCTCTCCATCAATCTGAACTTCGACGCCACCCCGGCCTTCGCCGCCCTGAAAGCCTCGGGTAACGTCGCTCCCTCCAAGATCATCACCACTCCCGGTGGCAAGAAGGTCGGCATCATCGGCGTAACCACGCCGCTCCTGCCCACGATTTCCTCGCCGGGTGCGGTCAACATGACCGCCGGCTTCAGCCCCTCCAACTCCGAGAACCAAAACCTCCAGGCCCTCCTGCCCTTCGTGCAGGCCGAGATTGACCGTCTGCGCAACACCGAGGGCGTTACCGTTATCGTCGTGGTGAGCCACCTGCAAAACGCCGCCAACGAGCGCACCATCCTCGTCCCCGGTCTGGACAACGTGGACCTTGTCATCTCCGGCGGTGGCCACGAACTGATGACCGATCCTGATGACCTGATCATTGACCCCACCACCGCCAGCGGCGTGGCGCGGACCTTCACCACCCATCCGGTTTACAACAACGATGCTAACGGCACGCCCACTCCCATCGTCACCAGCCACTTCGGCAACCGTTACGTCGGCGAGGTGAATCTCACTATCGACGATGTCACCGGTCTCGTCACGGCCGTCGCCGCGACCTCCATGCACCGGGTTTCCGGCGCTGCCGCCGATACCGACCGCGTCACTGGCAACGCCGCGCTTAACACCTCGGTGATCACCCCAGTCCGCAACTTCATCTCCGTTCTCAACGCCGAGATCGTTGGCCAGACCGCCGTGCGCTTGAACGGCGAGCGCGGCAGCGCCGGCACCGGCACCCCCGGCAGCGCTTACGCCGGCATTGGCGTGCGCAACGCCGAGACCAACCTCGGCAATCTCGTCGCCGACGCCATGCGCTTCGCCGGTTCCGCGCAGGTCTCGATCCAAAACGGCGGCGGCGTGCGCACCACGATCGCTGCTCCGGTTGCGCCTGCGACTTCGCGCAACGTGTCGGTGGGCGACACCTTCAACGTGCTACCCTTCACCAACCTCGTGAAGCGCGCGCCCGAGATGACCGCTGCTCAGCTCAAGGACCTGCTCGAGCACTCGGTCGCCGCGTCCACCAACACCGGCTCCGCCCAAGGCCGCTTCGCCCAGGTCTCCGGCATCCGCGTGGTTTATGACACTGCCCAGACGGCCCGCACCACCCTCGGCACCGGCAGCCGCATCCGCGAGGTCGTGATGGACAACGGCACCGTGCTTGTCACGGGCGGCGTCGTGAATGTCGGCGCCCCGACCTTTACCTTTGCCACCATCGACTTCACCGCCGCCGGCGGCGACGGCTACCCCTTCGCGGCCAACAACGTCGCCTTCGAGAACGCCGTCACCACCATTACCTATCAGGAGGCGCTGGCCGACTTCATCGCGACCCCGAAGTCCCTCGGGGGTCTCGGTCGCGGCGACCTCGCCACGGACGGTCCCGAAATCACCAGCCAAGCCTATGGCGTTGAGAACCCTTACGACCGCTACGGCCGTCTTACGGACCTCGCGGTCTCGCTCGCGCCCGTCGCCGGTGTTACCTCGGTTGGCACCCCCGGCCGCGATAACTTGGTTGGCGGCGTTAACGACGACACCATCACCGGCGGTCTCGGCGCCGATACTCTGACCGGCGGCGCGGGTGGCGACACCTTCGTTTACAACACCCTGCGCGAGATCGGCGACACCATCACCGACTTCACCCCCTACGCCGACAAGCTCAGCCTTGGCGCTCTGCTCACCAGCGTCGGTGCTCCCACCGGCGCCGCCGCCATCACCGGCGGCTACATCAAGATCGTTGATAACATCGGCGGCGTCGGCATCCAGCTAGACGTTGACGGCCCCGGCCGTGGCGCCGGCCGCACCATTGCGATCCTCCGCGGCCTCACCGCCTCCCAGATCGCTCCGGCCCGCGACTTCACGCTCTGATCGTCCCGAAAACTGTCGCCGATCCCGCCCGCTCCCTGCCAGGGGAGCGGGCTTTTTTTCCTCCGCTCCAGAGCCTACGCGGGGCTTGCGGCGTCCGGCTGCGCTCGCCACGGTGAGCCGCAAGTGCCTCCCCTCCCCTCGTGAAACTCTCCGTAAAAGTTGATTATGCCTGTCGCGTGCTGGTGCAACTCACGCGCATGCACGGTCGCGCGGAGCTGGCCCACATCGAGGAGCTGGCCCGCTTGGAAGCGGTGCCGGCGAACTACCTCGTGCAGATCCTGAGCGAACTTCGCAACGGCGGCCTGATCATGAGTCGTCGCGGCAAACAGGGTGGCTACGCGCTCGCGAAACGCCCCGAAGACGTGTCGCTCTACGACATCGTTAAACTCATCGAAGGCGACGTTCTGGAACTCGGCGGCGCGATCGAGGGGCAATCCGGAAAGAGCGTGGCACGGGCGTGGCGCGAGGTGCGGACAGCGCTGGAAGAGAAGTGCCGCGAGATCACGCTGGCGCAGCTTGCCGTGCGCACGGGCGAAGAAATGTATTACATTTGAGGCGGGCCGGACGCGTTTTTCGTTTTGATGGAATCGAGCGTTGAACCGGCGGCGGCGCGGCGGCATCCAAGAGGTCTATGCCTCACGCCGTCCTGGTCCAGTTGCTCATCGTGCAGGAACGCGACACCCGTCGCCGCCAGCTGGAACAACAGATCGCCGCCGTCCCCGTAGACCGCGCGGCGGTGGAAAAATCCATCGCCACCGAGAAGGCGGCCATCGAGACGGCCCGCACCGAGGTGAAAGAGCTTGAGACGAAAAAGAAGCTGCTCGAAACCGAGATCGGCTCGGCCGAAACCCTGCTCGGCAAATACCGCACCCAACAAATGGCGGTGAAGAAAAACGACGAATACCACGCCCTCGGCACCCAGATCGAAACGATGGTGAAGCAGATCAGCGGTTTTGAGGAACAGGAGCTTGGGATCATGTATAACATTGACGAGGCGAAGGTCCGCTTCGCGAAGGCCGAAGCCACGCTTAAGGCCAACATCACGGGCCACGAAAAGAAACTCACGGTGCTGACCGAGCGCCTGGTGAATTTGCAGGCAGAGCTGAACGAGGTGAAGGCGGCGGTGGCGGTGGCCCGCGAACCGGCGACGCCTTACGCGCTCAAAGTTTACGACCGTGTCGCCGGCCGCCAGTGGCCCGTTGTCGTGCCCTTGCGCGGCGGCAAATGCGGCGGGTGTCACCTCAAGGTTTCGAGTGAGGCGGAGTCGGGCTCGCGCAGCGCGGACCCGGCCCAGCTCGGCATCTGCGACCAGTGCGGTCGGATTTTGTATTGGGATTTCGCGTAAGTTCGATTCGGCGGACTCGGAGCACTCGGCAAACTTGGTGGTTGTGCGGCGCGTCGGCACGCGCAGGGTGGCCGTGCTGGTCCCGGGGTGAATGGTCGCTCCGGCGTTCTTTACATCCCAAGGCGCGGTCGAAAGCCGCGCCCCGTTTAAGATCATCGTCGGAGAGGAAAGTCCGGACACCGCAGGGCAGGACGCCACCCGAGGCCGCAAGGCCAAGTGTGGACGGCGCGCTTCAAGGCGCGTTGATGGACAGTGTCACAGAGAACAGACCGCCGCGCGGGCAACCGCGCGGTAAGGGTGAAAAGGTGGGGTAAGAGCCCACCGCGTTGACCGTGAGGTCGGCGGCACGAAAAACCCCGTCCGGTGCAAGGCAAAATAGGTGACTGGGCGGCTCGTCCTATAGTCACGGGTATGCCGCATCCGCCGGCGCCAGATCGCGAGCAATCGCGATTCGGCGACTGGAAGACAGGTCCGCCGCAAGGCGGGCGTTGAGAGAAATGACCATGATCCGCCGTCGCGAGACGGCGGGGAGACATAATCCGGCTTACAGCCCCGGGATCAGCACTTTGTTTTCGGCGGGCCGGCGTGAAGATCGGAGGTAGCGCAGACTTCCAGTCTGCTCAGATGCAGGCTGGAAGCCTGCGCTACGAGGAGCCGCGAACAAGTTCACCTCACGCCCCCTTCGCCTCGGCGTAGGCCTCCATGCCGACGCAGCTGCACACGAGGTTGCGGTCGCCGTAGACGTTGTCCACGCGACCAACCGCCGGCCAGAATTTGCTCACTCGCGTCCAGGGCGCGGGAAAACAGGCCTGCTCGCGGCTGTAGCCACGGCTCCAGTCGTCGGCGCAGAGCACGTGCGCGGTGTGCGGGGCGTGCTTGAGGGGGTTGTCTTGCTTGTCGGCCTCGCCGTTGGCCACCGCCTGCATCTCGCCGTGGATGCCGATCATGGCGTCGCAGAAACGATCAAGCTCGGCCTGCGTCTCGCTCTCGGTAGGCTCGATCATGAGCGTGCCGGCGACGGGCCAGCTCATGGTCGGCGCGTGGTAGCCGTAATCCATCAGGCGTTTGGCGGCGTCCTCGACTTCGAGGCCGTGCTTTTTCCAGCCGCGCAAATCAATGATGCACTCGTGTGCGACGAGGCCGAACGGGCCGCGGTAGAGCACGGGGAAAAAGGCTTCGAGGCGCTTCGCCATGTAGTTGGCGTTAAGGATGGCGAGAGAGGTGGCCTCGGTCAGGCCGGCGGCGCCCATCATGCGGATATACATCCAGGAGATGACGAGGATGCTCGCGCTGCCGTAAGGCGCGGCGGATACGGCGCCGGCTTGCGCGCCGGGGATGGCGACGACCGGGTGGCCGGGTGCGTGGGGCGCGAGGTGGGCGGCGAGGCAAACGGGGCCGACACCGGGGCCGCCGCCGCCGTGCGGGATACAGAAGGTTTTGTGCAGATTCAGATGGCAGACGTCGGCGCCGATGCGGCCGGGCGAGGTGAGGCCGACCTGGGCGTTCATGTTGGCACCGTCCATGTAAACCTGGCCGCCGGCCTCGTGGATGAGAGCGCAGATTTCTTGTATCGTGGTTTCAAATACGCCGTGGGTGGACGGGTAGGTGATCATCAGCGCGGCAAGGTTCGCGGCGTGGGTGGCGGTCTTCGCACGGAGGTCGGCGACATCAATGTTGCCCGAGGTGTCGCAGGCGACGGGGACGACGGTGTAGCCGCACATGACGGCGCTGGCGGGGTTGGTGCCGTGGGCGCTGGTCGGGATGAGGCAGACGGTGCGATGACCCTGACCTCGCGCGACCTGGTAGCCGCGGATGGCGAGCAGGCCGGCATATTCGCCCTGGGAGCCGGCGTTGGGCTGGAGGGAGACCGCCGGGAAGCCGGTGATCTCGCCGAGCCAGGTCTCCAGCTCGCGCACGAGGCGGGCGTAGCCGCGCGTTTGGGTGGCGGGCGCGAAGGGGTGCAACTTGGCAAACTCCGGCCAGGAGACGGGGAACATCTCGGCGGCGGCGTTGAGCTTCATGGTGCACGAGCCCAGCGAGATCATCGAGTGGCAGAGCGAAAGATCGCGGGCCTCGAGGCGCTTGATGTAGCGGAGCAGCTCGTGCTCGGTGTGGTAGGAGTTGAAGACCTTGGCGGTCAGGAAGGCGCCTTGGCGCGCGAGGGCGCCAAAAGAAACCTGAGGGCTGAAACCTGAAACCTGAGAATCGGAAGGAAGCAGCTCGGCGGATTCGCTAAAGCAGGCGAGCACGGTGCGGACCTCGTCGAGGGTCGCGGCCTCGTCGAGGGAGAGGGCGACGGTGGTGTCGTTGATCGGCCGGAGGTTGATCTTGCGGGCCTCGGCGGAGGCGATCACGCGGGCGGCGGAGACATTGCTGATGGTGAGGGTGTCGAATACCGGCTGCACGTTGACCGTGGCGCCGGCTCGGCGGAGGGCGGCGGCAAGCAGCGACGTGAGCGTATGCACGCGGGTGGCGATGCGGCGCAGGCCGGTCGGGCCGTGGTAAACCGCATACATGGACGCGATAACGGCGAGCAGCACCTGGGCGGTGCAGATGTTGGAAGTGGCTTTGTCGCGGCGGATGTGTTGCTCGCGGGTGCCGAGCGAGAGGCGAAGCGCGGGGCGGCCCTGCGCGTCGCGGGAGACGCCGACGAGGCGGCCGGGCATCTGGCGTTTAAGGGAATCGCGGGTGGCGAAAAAGGCGGCGTGCGGGCCGCCGAAACCGAAGGGCACGCCGAAACGCTGGGCGGATCCGACGGCCACATCGGCACCGAACTCGCCGGGCGGACGCAGTAAGGTGAGCGCGAGCAAATCGGTGGCGACGACGCAGAGGGCACCGGCAGCGTGGGCGCGCTCGAAGAGCGAGGCGAAGTCGTGGATGTCGCCAGTGGTGTCCGGGTATTGCACGAGCAGACCGAAGAGACCGGGCACAGCGGCGGGGTCGAGGGCGAGGTGGTCGCCAACGAGCACGGTGACGCCGAGTGGTTCGGCGCGGGTTTGCACGAGGGCGATGGTCTGCGGATGACAGCGGGCGGAGACAAAAAAGGTGCCGCCCTCGGTGTCCTTGACGCGGTGGCAGAGCATCATCGCCTCGGCGGCGGAGGTGGCCTCGTCGAGGAGGGAGGCGTTGGCGATGTCGAGACCGGTGAGGTCGGTGACGAGGGTCTGGTAGTTGAGCATCGCCTCGAGCCGGCCCTGGGAAATCTCGGCCTGGTAGGGAGTGTAAGCGGTATACCAGCCGGGATTTTCAAAAATGGCGCGCTGGATGACGGGCGGCGTGAGGGTGTCGTAGTAACCGGTGCCGATGAAGTTGCGGAAGACTTTATTGAGCGAGGCGATCTCGCGGAGCTCGGCGAGCGCGGCGGATTCGCCAAGGGCGGCGGGGAGGTTGAGAGGCGCGGCGAGACGAATGGCGGGGGGCACGGCGGCGTCCACGAGGGCGTCGAGGGAAACGTAGCCGAGGGTGGCGAGCATGGCGGCGCACTCGGTGGCGTCGGGGGCGTTGTGGCGCGGGATGAAGGCGTCGGTCGGCGCAAGCAGGGCGTCGAGCGAAGCAGAGGAAGTGGAGGCGTTTGCGGGGGGCGCGGAGGCGGCGGAAGGGGCCATGATTTGGGTTACGTTGAGTCGGAATTCCAGTCGTGCAATCCGCTTTGTGAATCGGCGACGTGAAGGAGCGCGGAGTGGGGTTGCGGACCGCATTTTCCGCAGCACGATGGCATGTATGACGCTTGCCCAACGCGCCGCCCACCTCGATGCCCGCCTCGCCGCGCTTTATCCGGAAACACCGGTGCCGCTGGATCATACGAGCCCCTATACCCTGCTGGTCGCGGTGCTGTTGTCGGCGCAATGCACCGATAAACGCGTCAACCTCCAGACTCCGGGGCTCTTCGCCAAGGCCGATACGCCGCAAAAAATGGTGCGACTCACCGTTGAGCAGATTGACGCCCACGTGCGCCCCTGCGGATTGGCTCCGCGGAAGGCGCAGGCGATCCGGCGCTTGTCGGAGCTGTTAATCGAGAAGCACGGCGGCGAAGTGCCGCGAAGTTTTGCGGAGTTGGAGGAGTTGCCTGGTGTGGGACACAAGACGGCGTCGGTGGTGATGGCGCAGGCCTTCGGTGTGCCGGCCTTTCCGGTGGACACGCATATCCATCGCCTGGCGCAGCGCTGGAAACTCACGCCGACGGGGGCAAACGTGGAGCGCACCGAGCGGGATTTGAAGCGGCTCTTTCCCGAGGCGCATTGGAACGCGTTGCACCTGAGGATTATTTTCTACGGGCGGGAGTATTGCACGGCGCACGGATGCGACGGGATGGTCTGCCCGCTTTGCCGGGAGCTGTTCCCGGAGCGCAAACGGGCGGTGCGGGTGGTGAAGGCGTAGCGGATGGCCCGATCGGAGTGCGCGGCGGGAAAATCGCCCTTGATTCGTGCGCGGGGTGGCGACAAGGTCCGCCCTCCCCGATAGCCGGACGCCTAGCTCAGTTGGTTAGAGCACATCCTTCACACGGATGGGGTCACAGGTTCGAGTCCTGTGGCGTCCACCACTTTTAAAACCCGCAATCTCCCAATGAGTTGCGGGTTTCTAATTGGACTAAAACCGTCAAAAATTACAACAAAGTTACAACAGCGCACCTTGGTTAATATGGTTTGCAGGTTACGTAAGTCATTTCGCTTCGCAGCGTAATCAGCTCAGGCTTCCGCCAGTCGGAATGATCCAGTCATCGACTAAAATCGCGTTTCTAGCGCGCCCAGTTTGGCGTCGTCGGCACACTTGCGCACCACTCACGTTTCCCCGAAATGGAGGTTGCGTAATGATTCAGTGGATACGTTGAAATCACCACTGTCTCCGTGGCCCATACCGAGGGGTGAGGTAGGGGGCATTGGTGGCTTGGGGGTGCATCGCATCGAATGCGTGCGACCGCAGGCGATTTCTCAAGGCGATCACCCTTGGTAAAACTTCATCGTCTCGGTGTCCGAGGCCGAGGCGATCCACGGCTCGGGTCGGCAGTTGCGAGTCTTCCGACCATAACGCAAGGAACATCGCCCCGTGAAGTGAACTACGAGAACGGCATAGCTGGCTTCATCGGCTTCCAGCGACCGATTCCCTCATCCCGTCCGGTGAAGATGGCCTTACTCTCCGCACCAAGATCTCGGACGGTTGAGGTAATCGTGAACCGCTGAAAGCTTACATCTTCCCGAAATCGAAATCCCCTCGTAACGTTACTCTTAATCCAAACCGCTCATAACAGACCACCGGAGCTGCCATGAAAAAATCCACTGCCAGCACGAAACCCGTCAAAACCCGCAAAGGCGCCACAGCCGACTCCTCCTCCAATCAAGCTTCGGCCAATTCTCGTCCTCCCCGCCGTGTTCTTCTCGCGGTTAGCGGCTCTTCTCCTGCCATCATCACCGAGACCGTATGGGCGCTAGCCCAGGAAACTCCGCCCGTCATCCCCGATCAAGTCGTCGTAGTCACCACGACCAGCGGCGAAACCGCGCTCAAAAAACAACTTCTTGAACCTCGTCCAGAGTGGGGCGGCATATCCGTCTGGCAAAGCCTGCGACAGAGCCTGCTCGGCAAGAATTACGCCCGCGATTCCCGCCTCATGCTCGATCCCCCTGTGATCGTGTCCCGCTCCGATGGTGCAACCGGTGCCGCCCGCCTTCTTGAGGATATACGCACACCAGAAGACAATGCCGCCGCCGCCGAGATACTGCTCACCACGGTGCGTCGTTTTTCGACCGACCCGGATCACCAACTCCTCGGTCTGCTCTCTGGAGGGCGCAAAACCATGGGCGCACTCCTCCACGCAGCCCTCTCCCTTGCCGGCCGTCCCGGCGATCGCCTCCTGCACGTCTTGGTCACCGAGCCGTTCGAGCATCCCAAACTGTCGCCAGCCTTCTTTTTTCCAGGTCAACCAGGAGAATCAGAGCACCGCTTGCCCGGTCCCGAAGCCGTGCCCATCCCGCATCACAAGGCCAAGATTGATCTCGCCGACGTGCCTCTCGTCGCCCTCGGCGAACTGGTGTTTAACCGAAGCAACCAAGTTCCCGCGACCTTCGCCTCCTTCGCCCGCGTTGCCACTGAGATGGTAGCCGCCGTGCAGCTCGAAACCTGCCCCATCAAACTCGAATACCAACGCGTCGCGCGGGTGCTCTCGATCAACCATTATCGCGTCACTCTGCCTGAAGGCCGCCCCGACACTTTCATGCAACAGCTGATCCGCGACAAAACTGCCGGCCTGCCCCTTGCCGACCGCGTAAAGCTAAGTGCCCGGTGGGAAAAGAAAGTCCTCTACCGAAAACCCGATGGCACCCTGACTGGTTTCCTCGACGACGACATCTCCAACTCGCAAAACGTCCTGAGGGAACTGCTCCTTGATGAGATCGCCGTTCCTCCGACAGTGGTGAACCGTCTCTTTCCCCTACGCTCCCCTGTCGGCCTTGATCGCCCCGGTATCACCGCAAGCCTGTTGGAAGGATAGTGGCTCATGGCTCGGTATCCTTCGCCACAATATGATCGGACGATGAACGCATTGGCGCATCTTTACGCAGGTGCATGATAGTCGAGTGCTTGCCTAGGCTACACATCCATGATGATGTGTGTCTTCGATTTAATCTCAACAGCTCGATCCCCCTCTGAGTTCCTGATCTGACCCGCGCCGTCCCTCTTGGCGAATTGCAGGCAAAGCATAAGCCCAAACCAGTCTCCAATCGCCCCCCTCCTTGATGCCCCGTTGACCTAAAACCCACGTCGCTCCATGTCCCGTCGTTTTCTCTGCACCACCGGAAATTCCATCGCGACTGGTATAAAATTGCCCCCGTTCAAGGAA
>JAIYBI010000034.1 GCA_027488595.1 Opitutaceae bacterium
AAGAGGGTCGAGCCGAAGGGGTCAGGCCGCTAGATGCTAGTATTCGTCTATTTTTTGCCTGATTGACTTAGCAAGTATCATTTAGCGACCTGACCCTTTTGGGCCGCCGCAGGTAGCAGCCCAATTCCCATCTTTCGCCCTCATCGTCGCGTTTCTCTTCCTCGCGTCGCTCCAGGCAGATGAAGGGCAGATTACGCGTCGCCTCACGATTGCGCCGGATGCTCGCCTTCGGCGCGGTCCAAGGCCGCTTTGATGGCGTTTAGATAATTGGGGTGCCAGAGCTCGTGCTCGGCGCCGGGGACTACGGTGTAACGAGACTCGCGGTAGAAGTCGCGCACTGCCGTCGCGCGGCGGTGCATTTGCTCGTCTTCCAAGGCGCCCACGATCACCTCGGTCGGCGTGTGCGTGTTGCCGGCGCGGTAGGAGATCATCCAACGCTGCGGCTCGTCGTCGTCTTCCAGAAAAAACGGCGAGATCGAGCCGAGAATCAGGCGTCGGGCGCCCAGCGCCCCCAGATGCGCGTAGACAGCGCCGAGGGAAAAACCCATCACTATCTTGCCCGCGGTCTGCGCGCCGACTTGGGGGAAGAGCACGGTCGAATCGAAGTTCGGCTGGCGGTCCGGCCAGTCGAGGCGGACAAACTCCGTCTCCCAGCCCGCCGCCTGCACGAAATCGACAAACGGCTTGAAGCGGCGCTCGGCACCCGGCATCGGCGGGACAATGGTCAACAACGGCATCGGGCGCGGAGATTGCCGGGACGAAAAAGAATGCGCAAGTCCGTGCATGCACCTCATCACATGGTGGTATGATCCGGAGACCTAGGTGACAGATTGTCCGGGGACATAGGTTACACTTTCGGGGTTAAGCCGGACTCATGCAATTGTTCCGGTCGCATCGAGGGGAACCGGCGGCACTCCCGCGGAGCGGGATGTTCCACTCTCGATGGTGACCTCGGGTTTGAAAGACGAGTCGTTGGCGGGAGCGCTTCAACGCACCGGGCCGATGAGGGTGGTGCCGTTCTCGGCGCAGTTTGCGTGATGTCCGATCCGGACCAGACCTGACCAGCGACCCTAGCGCGGAAAGGCGTTGATCTTTCCTGCTTCCGCGACGGCGACCAAAAGCTCCTGAATCCCGAGCGGCTTGCGCAATACGCGGTGCGCGCCGAGCCGTTCCAGATCGGCATTTTCCCCTGCCGCCGCCAGTCCGCTCACCACTACGATCGCACGAACTAGCGACAAACCCTGTATCCGCATCAGCACTTCACGGCCGGAGAGCACGGGCATGTTTAAGTCCAGCAAGAGCAGGTCGTAGGGATTGCTCTTCGAAGCGAGTAAACGTTCCAGCCCTTGCTGGCCGTCGCTGGCCGTGTCCACCGTGTGCCCGGCACGCACCAGGACCTCGCCGAACGTCTCCCTCACGAGTTGATTGTCCTCTACCCAGAGGATGCGCAGCGCCGGGCCCTTCCGGGCGGCCGCAACCGAGGTGGCCACGGAAGATTGAATGATGGCGGGGACGTGCTCGGTTGGCGCGATCGGCAGGTAGAGGCGGAAAGTGGTTCCCTCCCCCGCCGTGCTATCGAGCTCGATGCAACCGCCGAGGCCATCCAACACGTTCCACACCACCGCGAGGCCGAGACCGGTGCCCTTGCCCGGGGGCTTGGTGGTGAAAAAGGGTTCGAAAATCCGGCGACGGACGTTTTCCGACATGCCGGAACCGTTATCGGCGAAACGCATCGCCACACAGCGGCCCGCCGCGCGCAAAGCCTCGGGTGCGCCCGCCGGCACCGTTTCCAGAAGGCTGGTGCTGATCGTGAAACGAGGGGACCAGCCGGCGGGGGGTGACGCCGCCAACCTGTCGAGCAAGGCGTCCCGCGCGTTCAGGGTGAGATTCAACACCACCTGCATCATCGCCTCCTTGGTGATCAGGACCGAGGGCAGGCCGTGAGCGAGTTCAAGACGCAGCTCGATGCGGCGATCGAGGGTTTGCCGCAGCAGGTCGAGTGCATTCTCGACCAAGGGATTAATCTTGGCCGGCACCACCACTTCCACCGTCCGGCGACCGACCGCAAGGATGCGTTGATTGAGCTGCGCCGCCTGCATGATCGCCGCCTCCACCGGCTTCAGCATCGAGCGCAGCTTTTCGTCCTTCTCATAGATGGCGGCGACGAGTCCGATCTGCACCAGCATCGGCGTGAGAAGGTTGTTGAACTCGTGCGCGACGCCGCCCGCGAGCTGGCCGATAGATTCAAGTTTCTGGGTCTGCCGCAGACGATTCTCCAACTCGACGCGCTCCGTGACGTTCTGCGCGTGGGAGGCCACCGCGATCACGCGCCCGTTTTCGTCCACCAGCGGGGTGTTGTGCCACTCGCACACGATGGTTCGGCCATCTTTGGTGAAGTTCTCGTTGCTGCACCGCTGGCCGCCTCTCTGGGTGAGCAGAAGGCGGCAGACTTTACGCACTTCTTCGCGAACTTCCTCGGGCACGATCAGTGTCTCGACGGATTGCCCGAGTGCCTCTGCCGCCGTGTAGCCGAAGAGCTGCTCCGCCGCCGGATTCCAGCGCAAAACGCGCATGTTCTCGTCCCACTCAATGTAGGCGAGCGGTGTGAGCTCGACGTGCAAGGCCAGGCGCCGCTCCGACTGGTTGCGTCTCGCTTCCGCCTCCACCCGGTCCGTGGTATCCAGCTCTACGACCACGAGGCCGACTCCGCCTTCGGATTCGGGCACGGGGGCCAGCAACTGGACGAGGTGTCGCCGCTGTCCCGCTTTATCGAGCGTGATTTCGCGCGTCACCACCTCTCCGGCGCGCGCCCGCGCCAGATCCAGGCCCAGCACTTTCCGCTCGGGCGCGGTGAAGCTCATGTCAAAAAACGTCGCGCCCACCCGCACGTTGCGCGTGGCCGACGCCCGCATGTTATGCGCCACGCAATCCCCGCCCGGACCCATCAACCAAAGCGCGAAGGGCAGGTGATCCAGCATGGCGTGGACGCGGGCGTCGGCCGCGCGGAGTTTATCCTCGGCGTCGGTGCGGGCCCGGAGTTGCGCCCGGTTGATCGCCAGACCGGTGCCACTGCCCACCAAGATGACGACCACCACCGCGAGCATGCCGAGTCCCGCGCGGCGGCGTTGTGTGTTTTCTTGCGACCAAAGCTTCGCGTCGTAATCCACGCCCAGCACCGCTTCGACGCGCCCGTTCCCGTCATACATGGGAACCTGGACACTCACCCAAGTGCCCCAGCGGTCCGTGGTCGGATTCTTGGTGTAGGTGCGCTCCCCGGCGAAAGCCCGCTCCAAGTCTGGAGACACTTGCGGGTAGACCTCCCCCACCCGCGTCCGTTGCTCGCGACCGCTTTCGATCACCCCGTTGTGGTTGTAGTCGGTCTCGGCGTCCACCATCAGGAAAACCACACCGTCGGCCCGCCGACGGAAGGTGTAGATGTCGCTCACCATGGGGTTTAACGCCACCCAACGCCGCTCGGCATCGAGCATCGCCAGGTAGCGCGGGTCCTTCTCCGCCGTCTCCACTTTCAGGTCCGCATGGCCCATGCGCGTGAGCTCGTCGGCATACGTAGGCGCAATTCCCTCCAGCAGCGTAATCAAGCGCTCCTGCGGCCGTTTTCCCGCTTGTTCCACATAAAAAAAGCCCCCCGCCAGCAGTGCCACCAATATGGGCCAGAAGCGCAGGGGAAAGTAAGCCGGTAACGCCAACCGACGCAGACGCCAAACGACCAGCCCCACCGTGAACGCGGTGAGAAGCGCGAACAGCAAGTAGTCCCAGTAACTGCTATCGGTTGCCAGCATCGGTTTGCCGATGACAAACGCCACCCATGGGCCACGCAAGCCTGCTCAGCTCAAATAATGGCCGGCCCCGCGTTCAGCGTTCGAATTGCTCCACCGCGCTTACCCGTCCTCCGGTGAAACTGACTTTGAAATACTCGCGCGCCCGCGCCGTCCCGCCACTTGCTTCCAGCGCCCACGGAGAGCCCGCCGCGCCCGCGGGATACCAGCCCCGTTCGAGTCGCCCGTCCCGCCTGGTTTCAAAACTCGTGTAGCTCCATATCTCCGTCTCCCCTTGCGCATCCGTGCGCGTCCAACGCCGGTCCGGTTCGCCCACCGCCAGCCGCACCATTTCCGGGCTGAACCCGAGTCCCACCCGCCCGTCCCGAATCATCGCCTGCGCCTCGGGGGCGAGCTGTGCGAATTGAGCCTGCTGCCGCCGGATGCGCGCCTCCGGCCCGGCGCAGCCCGCGAGCAGCAGCAACGCTGCACACAGTGTCCGCCCCGTCTTTGGTTTCCGGCGCGTCAAGTTCACGGTTTCCCTGCCAACGAACCGCCGGGTCCGTTCTCGCGAAACGCACCTTTCTCGGCGGATTGAACGAAGCCTTCGGTCGCACTCTTGAGATCCTCCCATCGCGCGCGGATAGCCTTCGCCTCCGCGATCGTGACTTGCTGGTCCGCGCTCGCGGTTGCGATCACCCCAAGCAACTGGGCGAAGTCGTTCACAATCTCATTGGTCGCCGGCACGAGGGCCTGGCCCGATGAGCGCGAGGGAGGGTTGCGAATAAAAAAGCCGCCCGAGCGCTCGCAAACCCACTGCGAGATCCGCTCATCACCCGTGGCTTTCAACAACTGCTCGATCCGGTCCAGCGGATTGCTCGCCCCGCTGCCGGCCGATTCGCCCGGCGGCTCCGCCCACTTGTAAATCAACGATAAGGACAGCCCCATCTCTCCCGCGATCTGTTTGGCGCTGGTGCGTTTTAATACTTCCTTGAGTAGCTCGTGTGACTCCATCCCCCCACGTTTGCGCCCGCACCCGCCGGAGGCAAGGCCGGTTGCATTCGTGCTAGATCGGGTGAAATCAGCCGCTTTTTCGGCGTGCTAAAACGTCCGCTCGAACGCAGCTTCATCGTTTTTCCATGAACATCCACGAGTATCAGGCCAAAGCCTTGTTCGAGAAATTTGGAGTCCCCGTCCCCAAGGGTGCCTCCGCTAAATCAGCCGCGGAGTTCGACGCCGCGCTCGCCTCTCTTCCCGAGGGCCCCACCATGGTGAAATCGCAAATCCACGCCGGCGGCCGCGGCAAGGGCACCTTCACCGATGGCTTCAAGGGCGGCGTGAAGTTCTGCAAGACCAAGGCCGACGCCAAGGATCTCGCCGGGAAAATGATGAACAATACCCTCGTCACCATCCAGACCGGCCCCGCCGGCCGCAAGGTCCAGACCGTCTACTTCACCGTCGCGAGCGACATCAAAAAAGAATACTACCTCGCCGTCCTCCTCGACCGCGCCTCCTCCCGCCCCGTCATCGTCGTCTCCACCGAGGGCGGCGTTGATATCGAGACCGTCGCCCACGACACCCCCGAGAAGATCACCAAGGTCCTCATTGATCCCTCCTACGGCGTAGCGGATTTCCAACTACGCCAGCTCATCGCCGCGCTTCAGCTCTCGGGCACCGAGGCCAAGAACGCCGCCAAGCTCATCAAAAACCTCTACACCATGTTCTGGGAAACCGACGCCGCCATGGTCGAGGTCAACC
>JAIYBI010000177.1 GCA_027488595.1 Opitutaceae bacterium
CGGTGGCCTCGATGGCGGCGAGCAGGTCGAGGTAGTCCTCGGTGGTCGGCACGGGCGGCATGAACACGAAGAGGTGGCCTTCGCGGGCCTCGACGCAGAGGGAAGTGCGCACGATCCAGTTGGCGGATTGGTGCTGGCCGGGAATGGTGTCGGATTGCGGAAGGATGCGCGGACGCGGGCGGAAGTGTTGCGGGAAAGGTTTCCCGTCGGCGTCCAGGCCGTCTGCGCCGTAGAAAGGCCAGCCGCGCATATCGAAGGCGGTGCGGCGCGGGTCGGTGGCGGAGCCGGAATTCGAGGAGGCGCCGGGGCTTTGGAAATACTGGCGGGCGAGGGCGTCGCGGTCGGGCAGCGGGGGCAACTCCAGGGTCGGGTCGGGCTCGATGCCGAAGCGGTAATCGAGCGGCGCGTGCCAGGGCTGCGAGTCGAGCGGCAGGCGGTAGCCCATGGGCGAGTCGCCCGGGATGAGGAACAGGGTCTCGGGCCGCAGGAACCACGGGCCGGAGGTCCAGCCGAGGCGGTTGCCCTTGATGACACGTTCGAGCGGGATGGCGTAGCCGACAACGTGGTTAAAACCCTGCTCGAAGACCTTCGCCATGCGGGCGCGCTCCTCGGGGTCGGAGAGCTTGTTTTTGAGCGGGTCAACGTTGGTGGGGAGGCGGCGCTCCTTCCACATGTAATACCAGGCGTCCTCGTGGGCGGGCATCGTCCAGCGGGGATCAATGTCGAGGTGACCGGCGAGCAGGCGGGCGAAGCGCTCGGCGTCGGCGGCGGTGCGGCCGGAGGCGCGATCGAAGTTGTCGAGGAGCGCGGGGTTTTGCCAGATGGGCTGGCCGTCGCGACGCCAGAGGCAAGTCAAGGACCAGCGTGGGAGGGACTCGCCGGGATACCATTTGCCCTGGCCGTAGTGGATGAAGCCGCCTTTGCCGTAGTGTTTCCAGAGGCGCTTGATGAGTTGGTCGGCGAGGCGGCGTTTGTTGGGGCCGACGGCGACGGTGTTCCACTCGGGGCCGTCCATATCGTCAATGGAGATAAAGGTGGGCTCGCCGCCCATGGTGAGGCGGACGTCGCCGGCCTTGAGGCGCTCGTCAATCTGGTGGCCGAGGGCGTTGATGTCGGCCCACTGGTCGTCGGTGTAGGGGAGGGTGACGCGCGGGGATTCGTAGATGCGGCGGAGCTCCATCGCGAAGTCGAAGGTGACCTCGGATTTTTCCACGCCGCCGCTGATGGGCGCGGCGCCGGATGGCTCGGGGGTGCAGGCGAGCGGGATGTGGCCCTCGCCGGCGAGCAGGCCGGAGGTGGGGTCGAAACCTATCCAGCCGGCGCCGGGGAGGAAGACCTCGGTCCAGGCGTGGAGATCGGTGAAGTCTTGCTCGGCACCGGACGGGCCATCGAGGGATTTCTGGTCGGGTTTTAGCTGTATCAGGTAACCCGATACGAAGCGGGCGGCGAGGCCGAGGTGGCGCAGGAGTTGGACAAGCAGCAGGGCCGAGTCGCGGCAGGAGCCGGAGGCCTTGGTGAGGGTTTCCTCGGGAGTTTGCACGCCGGGCTCGAGGCGGACGACGTAGTCCACCGCGTTTTGGACACGCTGGTTGAGCTCGACGAGGAAGTCTATGGTCGTGCGCGGGGTGAGGTCAGTGGATTTCAGGAAGGCGGCGACCAGCGGCGTGGCGGCGAGGTCGTCTTTGCGCAGGAACGGCAAGAGTTCGTGCTCCGTGGTGGCCTCGTAGGAGAAGGGAAACTGGTTGGCGGAGGGCTCGAGGAAGAAATCGAAAGGGTTATAAACGGCCATCTCGGCGACGACATCCACCTCGACGGAGAACTCGGTGGTCTTGTCCGGAAACACGAGACGCGCCTGGTAGTTGCCGTGCGGGTCCTGCTGCCAGTTGATGAAGTGCGTCTCGGGCGTGATGCGCAGCGAGTAGGAGACGATGGGAGTGCGGCAGTGCGGGGCCGGACGGAGCCGCACGACCTGCGGCCCGAGGACGACGGGGCGATCGTAGCGATAGGAAGTCTTGTGATGAAGGGCGGCGTGAATGGCCATGGCGGGAGAAAATAGATTTCTCCACCGTAGCAAAGACCTTGGCGCGGTCGGCAAATGTTAACGCGCCGCGTGAATTTTATTCATAACATGTGGTTCAATACGCTACACAATATGGGGTAATGATTTGCGTAGTTGGACCTGAACTACGGGTCACGCACGGAGCATTCGGTCACACAAAAGTAACGCGGACGACAAAGGAACGACGCCGCTCGCGGGACCCGGCCAGTGGAGTTTACCAAAGCGGGACGTGCAGCCTGTTCAGACGCTGGCTAGGGCGTTGGCGGTGTTGAGGTGCTCGACGCCGGTGTATTTCTTCGACTGCTCGTCGGCGTGGTAACTGGAGCGCACCATCGCGCCGCTCTCGACGACACCGATGCCGAGCCCGAGGCCGATTTCCTTCCACTTGGCGAACTCATCGGGGTGGACCCAGCGGGCGACGGGCCAGTGCTGCGGGGTGGGCTGGAGGTATTGGCCGATGGTGAGGACGTCGGTCTTGTCGGCGGCGATGTCGCGGAGGGTTTGCTCGATCTCGTGCGACTCCTCGCCGAGGCCGAGCATGATGCCGGTCTTGGTGGTGAAACCGCGCGATTTGGCGTGGCGGAGGATGAGGCGGGAACGATCGTAGCGGGCCTGGACGCGGACGGGTTTTTGGAGGCGCTCGACGGTCTCCAGGTTGTGGTTAAAAATGTCGGGCTTGGCGTCGAGCACGAGGTCGAGCAGCTCGGTCTGGCCCTTCCAGTCGGGGGTGAGGACCTCGATGGCGGTCTGGGGATTGAGATTGCGGATGGCGCGGATGGTGGCGGCCCAGACGGCGGCGCCGCCGTCCTTGAGTTCGTCGCGGGCGACGGAGGTGATGACGCAGTGGCGCAGGCCCATGACGGCGACGGCCTCGGCGACGCGGGCGGGTTCGCCGAGATCGTATTCGGTGGGGCGGCCGGTCTGGATGGCGCAGAAGTTACAGGAGCGCGTGCAGATGTTGCCCAAGATCATCACGGTGGCGGTGCCGCGCGACCAGCATTCGCCGAGGTTGGGGCACTGCGCGCTCTGGCAGACGGTGTGGAGCTTGTGGTCGTCCACGAGCTTGCGCACGGCGGTGTAGCCGGGACCGGAAGGGAGCTTGGCGCGGAGCCAGGCGGGTTTGCGCGTAGTGTCGGTGCTGATGCTCATTCGGAGGTGCGGGAAAGGAGAGTTGGCCACAATAGACGCAGAAGTCGCAAAAAGAAAAACTTAACAGAAGGAAGGGGATTGAGGGGCATTAGCCGGACGCGGGCGCGAGGAAGGCGGGCCAGCGGGCGGTGAACTCGGCGGCGAGGACGGCGCGGACTTCGTCGAGGGACGGGGCGGGCAGGCTGCGGGCGGCGAGTTCAGCGGCGAGGGAGGTGACGGTGCCGTCGGTCGCGGAGATGCCGCAGGGGATAATGCCGGTGAAGTGCGCGAGGTCAGGGGCGACGTTGAGGGCGAGGCCGTGGTAGGCGACCCAGCGACGCACGGACACGCCGATGGCGGCGACCTTGCGCTCGGCGATCCAGATACCGGTGAGGCCCTCGCGGCGAGCGGCGGCGAGGCCGAAGCGAGCGAGGGCGGCGATGAGCACCTCTTCGAGAAAACGCAGGTAGGCGTGGAGATCGCGGTGGGTGTGTAGGCTCACGATCGGGTAAACGACGAGCTGGCCGGGGCCGTGGTAGGTGATGTCGCCGCCACGGTTGGTTTTGACGACCTCGATGCCGGCGCGGGCGAGGCGCGGGGCGTCCCAGACCA
>JAIYBI010000137.1 GCA_027488595.1 Opitutaceae bacterium
CGCGGCGCACCCGCCCGCGCCGAGTTTGCCAGACTCATCTCCTGGACCGAGCACCCCGACGCCGGCATTCGCAATTTCTCCGGCGACGCCACTTACACCCGCGACTTCGACTACACCCCGCCCGCCGCCCCCGGTCGCATCTGGCTCGCCCTCGGCGAGGTCGCCATCCTAGCCAGAGCCTCCGTCAACGGCCACGACCTCGGCGTCGCGTGGAAGTCCCCCTACGTTTTCGACATCACCGCCGCCCTGCGCCCCGGCAAAAACACCCTCTCGATCCGCGTGGTGAATCTCTGGACCAACCGCCTCATCGCCGACTCCGCCCTCCCCGAGTCCGAGCGCATCACCTGGGCCTCGTGGAACCCCTACAAGCCCACCGACAAGCCCCTCCCCTCAGGCCTACTGGGGCCCGTCCAACTCCTTCACGAAAAGTAATCCCCCAACCAACTCCTCTCTAAAACCATGTCCTCCCGCCCGCCCCTCCTCAGCGCCTTCCGCTTCGCCCTCCTCCCGCTCGCCCTCACCACGGCCGTCCTCGCCTCCTCCGTCTTCGCCGCGCCCGGCCCGCTCACCCTCTGGTATCGCACCCCCGGCGAGGCCTCCGTCACCAACGGCCTCCCCGTTGGCAACGGCCGCCTCGGCGCCCTCGTCGCCGGCACCGTCGCCACCGACCAGCTCGCCGTCAGCGAACAAACCGTCTGGTCCGGCGGCCCTTTCGATTTCGACAACCCCGCCGCGCTGACCACCCTACCCGAAGTCCGCCGCCTGCTCTTCGCCGGCGACTACGCCCGCGCCCACAGCCTCATCGGCCGCAATCTCGTCTGCAAATGGGACCTCGCCGACCGCCGCAACTTCGGCTCCTACCAGGTCCTCGCCTTCCTCGATCTCGCCTTCGACGCCCACACCGCCGAGCCCGCCGACTACCGCCGCGAACTCGACCTCGCCACCGCCACCGTGCGCGTTTCCTACCGCCTCGGCGACACCACCTTCACCCGCGAGGTCTTCGCCAGCGCGCCCGACCAGATCCTCGCCGTCCGCCTCTCCGCCGACCGCCCCGGTGCGCTCTCCTTGCTCGCCTCCCTTTCCCGCCCGCGCGAGCCCGACGCCGTTGCCGACGCCAAAACCATCGCCACCCGCACCGACACCCCGCGCCTCGCCGCCGAGGGCACCGACGGCCACTCCCTCCGCGTCCGCCTCAACCGCAACGCCGAGCCCGACGGCCTCCGCCTCGTCGCGCGCCTCCGCGCCGTTCCAAGCGGCGGCACCATCACCGCCACCGACGCCGGTCTCCGCATCGAAAAAGCCGACTCCGTCATCCTCTACGTCGACGGCGCCACCGATTTTCGCGGCCGCGATCCCGAGGCCGATACCGCCGCCCGCCTCGCCGCCGCCCTCGTCAAACCCTTCCCCAAACTTCAGGCCGACCAGGTCGCCGACCACCGCAAACTCTTCGATCGCGTCGCCCTCGATCTCGGCTCGTCACCCGTCTCCGCTCTCCCGATCCCCGAGCGCCTCGCCGCCGTAAAAGCCGGCCAACCCGACCCCGCCCTCGCCGCCCTCTACTTCCAGTTCGGCCGCTACCTGCTCATCTCGTCGTCCCGCCCCGGCGGCCTCCCCGCCAACCTCCAAGGCCTGTGGGTCGATAACCTGCGCCCACCCTGGCAGAGCGACTATCACACCAATATTAACATCCAGATGAACTACTGGCTCGCCCAGACCACGAACCTCGCCGAATGCGCCGAGCCCCTCGCCGACTTCATCGACACCCTCGTCGAGCCCGGCTCTCGCACCGCTCGCGTCCACTACGACACCCCCGGCTGGACCGTCCACGCCATGACCAATGTCTGGGGCTACACCTCCCCCGGCTCCTCCGCCCATTGGGGCCTCTTTCCCATGGCCGGCCCGTGGCTCGCCCAGCACCTCTTCGAGCACCACGACTTCGCCGCCTCGCCCGACCCCGCCTTCCTCCGCCGCCACTGGCCCGCCCTGCGCGGCGCGGCCGAGTTCATCCTCGGCTGGCTCGTAGAGGACCCCGCCACCGGCAAACTCGTTTCCGGCCCAAGCAACTCTCCCGAAAACCGCTTCACCGCCCCCGACGGCACCGCCACTTCCTTCTGCATGGGTCCGTCCATGGATCAGCAAATCGCCGACGATTTTCTCGGCCGCTTCGTCGCCGCCGCCGCCCTTGTCGGCCAGGATGCCGACCTCGCCGCCCGCGCCGCGTCCGCCCGCGCCCGCCTGCGTGCGACCGGCATCGGCTCCGACGGTCGCCTCATGGAATGGGCCGGCGAGTTCAAGGAAAACGACCCCGCCCACCGCCACGTTTCCCATCTCTTCGCCCTCCACCCCGGCCGCGCCATCACCCCCGGCGGCACGCCCGAACTCGCCCGCGCCGCCCGCCTCACGCTCGAAGGTCGCGGCGACGGCGGCACCGGCTGGAGCCTTGCCTGGAAGGTCAACTTCTGGGCCCGCCTCCGCGACGGCGACCGCGCCCACGCCCTGCTCCTGAATCTCTTCAACCCCGTCAGCGCCCGCACCACCAGCATGCGCCACGGCGGCGGCAGTTATCCCAACCTCTTCTGCGCCCACCCGCCCATGCAGATCGACGGCAATTTCGGCGGCGCCGCCGGCATCGCCGAGATGCTCCTCCAAAGCCACGAAACACTCCCCGTATCTCAGGTCTCCAGTCTCCGCCCTCAGGTTTCCTCTTCCGCCCCTCAGGTCTCAGGTCTCAGCTCTCAGGTCTCCGCTTCCGCCCCTCAGGTCTCAGCTCTCAGCCCTCAGGCCTTCATCCTCGACCTCCTCCCCGCCCTCCCCTCCGCCTGGCCCACCGGCGCGGTCAAAGGCCTGCGCGCCCGCGGCGGTTTCCTCGTCGACATCGAATGGCGCGACGGCCGCCTCGTCCGCGCCACCCTCACGTCCACCACCGGCCAAGCCTGCCGCGTCCGCTATCGCGACACCACCGTCGACCTCAAGCTCGCCCCCGGCGCCAGCCACATCTTCACGCCTACGTCCACTCCCTGACGCCACCATGGTTCAGGTCTGACCTTGGCCAATCACGGAA
>JAIYBI010000315.1 GCA_027488595.1 Opitutaceae bacterium
ATCGTCATCGGCGGCGGCGACACCGGCACCGACTGCGTCGGCACCTCCCTCCGCCACGGTTGCAAGAGCATCACGCAAATCGAGATTCTCCCCAAGCCCGCCCTCGAGCGCACACCCGACAACCCCTGGCCCGAGTGGCCCAAGGTTTACAAACTCGACTACGGCCAGGAAGAGGCCGCCGCCCGCTACGGCGCCGACCCCCGCGTTTATCTTACGACGGTCAAAAAGTTCACTGCGTCCGCGTCCGGCACCGTCGAGTCGCTCGTCACGGTCGAGATCAAGTGGGGCAAAAACGAGAAGGGCCAGTTCGTGCCCCAGGAGTTGCCCGGCACCGAAAAAACCCGCCCCGCGCAACTCGTGTTGCTCGCCATGGGATTCCTCGGGCCAGAACAGGCTCTCGTCAAAGCCCTCACCCTCGACACCGATCCGCGCAGCAACATCAAAGCCGACCACAACGTCCACACCACGAACCTCCCGGGAGTGTTCGCGGCTGGAGATTGTCGCCGCGGCCAAAGCCTGGTCGTCTGGGCCATCAACGAAGGCCGCGCCGCCGCCAGAGAGTGCGACCGCTACCTAATGGGCAGCACCACGCTGCCGTAAGGCACGTCGCGTTCGTTATGCCTTCAACCAGCCCCGACCGTATTCCGGTCGGGGCGTTTTTGTGTAATCTTTGCACGCGCTCAACCCCGCCCGCTCGACAAGCCGCCTGACCGCGACCACCTTCCGTCGAACTCATGTCCGTCTCCGTTTCCCAGTCCGCTCCCGCCGCCTCGTCCGCCACCGTTCGTTTTGCGCGTCCTGAATTGCTCGCGCCCGCCGGCGACTGGGAGTGTGCCCGCGCCGCCGTCGAGAACGGGGCCGACGCCATCTTCTTCGGCCTCGAACGCTTCAACGCCCGCATGAGGGCGCACAACTTCACCGTCGCCGATCTGCCCGAGCTCATGGCCTTCCTGCATCGTCGCGGCGTGCGCGGCTATGTCACGTTCAACACCCTCGTCTTCACCGACGAGCTCGCCGACGCCGCCGATTATCTCCGCGCCATCATAGCCTCCGGAGTAGACGCCGCCATCGTGCAGGACGTCGGCATCTGCCGCCTTATCCGCCGTCTTTCGCCCGATTTCCCTATCCACGGCTCCACCCAGATGACCGTCACCAACGACGCCGGCGTGAACTTCGCCCGCGACCTCGGTGCCGAACTGGTCGTGTTGGCCCGCGAAAACTCCCTCGTCGAGATTGAGCACATCCAGGCCGCCCAACGCGCCACCCTCGCCCCCGGCCAGGCGCCCTTGCCGCTTGAGGTGTTTGTCCACGGGGCGCTCTGCGTCGCCTACTCCGGCCAGTGCCTCACCAGCGAATCGCTCGGCGGGCGCTCTGCCAACCGTGGCGAGTGCGCCCAGGCCTGCCGCATGCCTTACGAGCTCGTCTCCGACGGCGAAAAAGTGGACCTCGGTGACCGCGCATATCTGCTCAGTCCGCAGGATCTCTCGGGCCTTTCCGTGTTGCCGGAGCTGGTGCGCGTCGGCGTCGCCTCCCTCAAAATCGAAGGCCGCCTCAAATCCCCCGAATACGTCGCCAGCATCACCCGCACCTACCGCCAGGCCCTTGACCGCGTCATGGCCGAACTCAACGGCCCGCCTTCCGCCCCGGGAACGCCGAGCTCCAGCTCGGCCTCCGTCTCTCAGGTCTCAGGTCTCAGCCCTCAAACTTCCGCCCCTACCCCTCAGGTCTCAGGTCTCAAGTCTCAGGTCTCTGCGGCCCTTCCTCCCTTCGACTCCGCCGCCGCCGGTTACGAGTTAAACATGGCCTTCTCCCGCGGCCTCTACCCCGGTTGGTTCAACGGCATCAACAACCAGGAACTCGCCCACGGGCGTTTCGGCACCAAGCGCGGCGTGTTCCTCGGCCAGGTCTCCCGTGTTGGAGCCGACCACGTTGCGCTCAAGCTGGTCGCACCGGCCAAGCTCGGTGACGGCCTCGTCTTCGACGCCGGCAACCCGGCGGCCGGCGAGGAGGGCGGACGTATCTACGAACTGAATACCGACGCCCGCAACGGCGAAACCCTGCTCCGCTTCGGCCACGGGAGCATTGATTTCAAAAAAATCCGCCCCGGCCACCGCGTCTGGAAAACCAACGACCCCGCCCTCGACCGCGAGCTGCGCGCGACCTTCGCCGGCGACAAGATCCGTCACACCCGCCCCATCCGCGCCGAAGTCCACGGTCATGCCGGCGCCCCGCTCACCCTCCTTCTCGACGACGGCCAGGGCCACGTCGTGCGCGAACCCAGCATCCTCCCGCTTGAGGCCGCCGCAGCCGACCAGCGCCCGCTCACCACCGAGCGCCTGCAAGACCAGCTCGGCCGCCTCGGCGGCACACCCTTCCACCTCGACGGCTTGGAAAACCGGCTCGAAGGCGCGCTCATGCTCCCGACCAGCGAACTCAACCGTCTCCGCCGCGAAGCCGCCGCCAAGCTCGACGCCGTCCGCGCCGCGCCCAAGCGCTGGCAGCTCGCTCCCGCCGCTCTCCCTTCCGCCGTAGGCTTGAACGTGGGTTCAAGTTCCGTCGCCCCCGCGCCCGCCGCCCCCGGCCTCATCCTCTACGTCCGCGACTTTGCCCAGCTCGACGCCGTGCTCTCCAGCGGCGTGCGCTTCGCCGACCTCTACTGCGAATTCGAAAACCCCAAACACTACCGCGACGCCGTTCAACGCTTCCGCACCTGGCAGGCCGCCCTTCCTCAGGTTTCCAGTCTCAGCCCTCAGGTTTCTCTTCCTGCGATCTGGCTCGCACCGCCGCGCGTCTTCAAGCCCACCGAGGACTGGATACTCAAACAGGTTCTCTCCGCCGAACCCGACGGAATACTCGTGCGCAACCACGAGCACCTGCGCTTCTTCCCCGCCGCCGCGCCCGCTCTTCGGCTGCGCGGCGATTTTTCGCTCAACGTCGCCAACCCGCTCACCGCCGAGTATTTCCTTTCCAAATACAAATTGGAGCGCGTGACCGCGAGCTACGACCTCAACGTCGCGCAGCTGGAATCCCTGCTCAAGGGCGCGCCGCCCGCGTGGTTTGATCTCACGCTGCACCAGCACATGCCCATGTTTCACATGGAGCACTGCGTGTTCTGCGCCTTCCTTTCCAAAGGCAAGGACTACCACGACTGCGGCCGCCCCTGCGACAAGCACAAGGTGGCGCTTCGCGACCGCGTCGGCGCACTCCTGCCGCTCAAGGCCGACGCCGGTTGCCGCAACACCGTCTTCAACCCGCGCGCGCAAACCGGTGCCGAGTTTTTTGATCGTATGCTCACCCTGGGTGCGCGCCATTTCCGCGTCGAGTTCGTGGACGAGTCGCCCGAGGAGGTTGTGCGCACCGTGCGCGCCTACGAGGGTCTCTTCGCCGGTCGCGTGAGCGGAGCAGATCTCTGGCGTGAGTTAAAACTGCTCAACCAACTCGGCGTCACCCGCGGCCAGCTTGAGACCGCGCCGCAGGTGATTTTTAAGAAACGCTGACGAGGCCGTCCGGCTCAGGCCTTGCCCCAGCGCGCCGCCGCCGTCGCCACGCGGCGGCCGAGATGCTCCGCCGTGCCTTTGTCGTCGGCGTTGGGCATTTCGTCCGGCGGCTCCTGGTTGGCCTGGCCCGCCGCGCCGCTCGAAAAACTGAAGCGATTGATCGCACCGGTGGCGTAAGGCAGCACGCCCGTGCCGATCCACACCATGCCGTGCTGCTGCGAGAGGAGGAAAAAGTATTCGAGGGTGTTTAACTTGTCGCCGCTCGCTCCGGCCGAGACGGTGAAACCCGCCGCCAATTTGTCTTTCCACAGTTGCTGGAACCAGATGCCGCCGGTGGCATCAGCGAAGGTTTTAAACTGGCCGCTCGGGCCCGCCATGTAGGTGGGCGAGCCAAAGATGATCGCGTCGCTGGCCGTGAGCGTGGCGAGCACGGCATCGTTTTTATAGCGACCCTCGATGATGTCTTTGCCCTCGATGCGGAGGAGATTGACGGTGGTGTCGGCAACACTGCGGGCGCCGGTCGCGGCGGCCTCGGCGAAAGCAGCGGTGTGGCCGCCGCCGGAGAAATACACGATGGATACGGTAGGCATAGCACCCCAACTGTTAGCGCACGGGGCCGCTCTGCAAGTCGTGCAGGCGATTTTTCCTTGTCGTTACAATGCCTTTGGCGACGCCAACGCCTCCGGTTCGACCCCCGTGCGCAGCGCCACCAGCGCGAGGACCTTGGGCACGTAGAGCCGCGTCTCGGAGGGCAGTTTGTCCGCGATCTCCGCGAAGGTGGTAGCCCCATTCGCTTTCAGTGCCCGCCGCACCGTGCCTTCGCCGGAGTTGTAGGCCGCCAGGGCGAGCGGCCACGAGCCGAACATCCCGTGCAACTTCCGCAACAAGCGCGCCGCCGCCCGCGCGCTTTTCTCCGGGTTTGTGCGTTCGTCGAAAGGCAGCAAACTCAAGCCCATGTCCTTTGCCGTCACCGGCATGAATTGAAACAAACCCCGCGCCCCCGCCGGACTGCGCGCGCGGGGGTTGAAAGTTGACTCCGCCTCGGCCAGCCAGACCAGCGCCTCGGCCACGCCTTGCGCCGCGAACTCCGGCTTCACCACCGGCAGCAGAGCCTCCGCCCCCGCCGGGCGCGGCCGCCCCTGCAGGCGCTGCACCCACAACCCATACATCGGCACCCCCGCGCCCGGTGTCGCCCGCACCGGCGTGGGCGTCGGCTTGGGGGTTGGCACTTGTGGTGCCGGGGTGGGGTGGGGCGGCGCGGGCGTCACATCCGGCGGCTTTACTTCGGGCGGGCCGGGTCGCGGCGGAGTGGGCGTGATTTCAACCACCACTCCCGTGTTCCGCTCCGTCTCCGCTGCCTTCGCGACCGCGATTTCATCAATCCTCTCGGCCAGCCAATCGGCGTAGTCCTCGTAACCTGGGATGACCCGCAGCGCCGCCAGCGCCACGCGCGCCTCGGGTTCATACGCCGCCAGCTCTGCCAGGGAACCGGTTTGACGCGTTTTCTCCAAGCGCGCCGCGAACTCGTCCCATTGCTCGCGGGTCGGAAACGCGAACTCCGCCTTGATCTCCGGCGGCGCGAAGGCCTCGAACAGAGCCTGCCCCGCCTCGAACATGTCCTCGTCCTGTGCCCGCGCGCTGCCCGCCGCCAACCCGGCGAGGACGCCGCCGCACACCAACAAGTAAAACCTCATGTCTGCTATGAGCGCCCCAACCCGCCCGCAGTTCCATCAGAAAAACACCCTAGATCGGCATGAAACCTGCAAAAACATCTCAAATCAGCCAAATGTTACTGCATTATCTCAGCGCCCTCCTTTTCGCCGCGCTCGTATTTCTGGGCTGCTTTCTTCTGGTGATATGGGGCGGCGGCGACCTGAGCCGTCCAAACCCTCGTGGTCAGGCGCGCCGGCCAAAGCCACCATCACGGCGCTCAGGTCAGCCCCCCCCATCGAGCACTGGTTGACTGGCTTCCCTCAATCCCGCCGTTCAGGCTGATGACGGGGCCCCATTTTCGTTCTCAGACTCGCATTCTTCTGAGGACAGCCGCTAGCCCGGCGGCCCGCGCCCCCCGCGCGCGGGCGCTTGACCCGACCCCCGCGCAGACGCATTTCTTGCCCTTACGCCGCATGAACCGCGTCTATATCAAAACCTACGGGTGCCAGATGAACGAACGCGATTCCGACGCGGTCGCCGCCATGCTCCGCGCCCGCGGCTACCGCATCGTCACCGACGAGAACGCCTGCGACATCATGCTCCTCAACACTTGCTCCGTGCGCGATGCCGCCGAGCAAAAGGCCCTCGGTAAAGCCGGCTACGTAGCCCACCGCAAGAAGCACAACCCCGACTTCATTCTCGGTATCCTCGGCTGCATGGCCCAGAACCGCGGCGCCGAAATCCTCGAACGCCTGCCAGACGTGGACCTCATCATCGGCACCCAAAAATTTCATCAAGTCCCCGGCTACCTCGACAACATTCGCGCCGCCCGCGAGGCCGGTCTGCCCGTCGGCGCCAGCATCGTGGACATCGCCGAGGAGGCCGGTTCACAAAACACCATCCGCGACCACTTCGAGACCGGCGAGCGTCAGGTCTCCGCCTTCGTCTCAATCCAGCAGGGCTGCAACATGGACTGCGCCTTCTGCATCGTCCCCAAAACCCGCGGCGACGAGCGTTCCCGCCCCATGGACGAGATCGTCGCCGAGTGCCGGGCCCTAGCCGAGCGCAACGTGCGCGAGATCACCCTGCTTGGCCAGATCGTGACCTCCTACGGCCGCCGCGACTACGCCCACACCGACGGCGTCTCGCCCTTCGTCCAGCTCATCGAGCAGGTCCACGCCATCGAGGGCATCGCCCGCATCCGTTTCACCTCGCCCCACCCGCGCGGCTTTAAGGATGACCTCGTCGCCGCCTACGCCCGCCTGCCCAAGCTCTGCCCCTACGTCCACCTGCCCCTTCAAAGCGGCAGCGACCGCATCCTCAAGGCGATGAACCGTCCGTATTCGCCTGACCGATACAAACAGATCGTGGACGCCCTTCGCGCCACCACGCCCGGCATCTATCTGTCCACCGATGTGATCGTTGGCTTCCCCGGCGAGACCGAGGAGGAGTTTGAGCAGACGAAAGAGCTCTTCACCGCCTGCGACTACGACATGGCCTATATCTTCAAGTATTCCATCCGCAGCGGCACTCCCGCCGCCGAGCTTGGCGACCAGATCCCCGACGAGGTGAAAGAGCGCCGCAACCACGAGCTGCTCGAGATCCTTAAACGCAACTCCGAGCGCCGCACCTCATCGCTGGTCGGCACGGTCGAGGAAGTCCTGGTCGAGGGCTCCGACCAGAGCGGCGAACGCTACACCGGCCGCACCCCGGGCAACCGGGTTTGCGTGTTCGAGGCGTCGCCGCGCCTCGTGGGCCAGCTCGTGCCGCTGCGCATCACCCGCGCCAGCGTGAGCACTCTTTACGGCGAACTGGTGCTGGCTGAGGTTTAACGTAAAGCTCGCCCCATTCATTTTTCATGACCCTTTTTCTCGCCACGCTTCTTGTCGGTTTCGTGTTGCTAGCCCTCGGTGGCGCACTCGTCGCCGATACCTCGTTCATTCGCTCCGCCATCCGCGCGTTCCCGCGCTCGAAGGCCGCTGCCTACGTGGTTTTCGGCATCGCCGCCGCGTGGTTTCTCTACCGCGTCTCCCACCTTTCGGAGGCCGACTTCGGCCAGTTCCGCACCCAGCTTTTCATCGGTTTTGCCGCAGTCGCGGTGCTGTCCTTCATCTATGTTTCGGAGTTTCTCGCCGTGCGGGGTCTCGCCGCCCTCATCCTGCTGGCGGCCGGTCCTCTGCTCGCCACCGCCTTCACCCATTACGAAATTCCGCAGCGTCTTTTCATGGTGAGCATCGTTTACGCCGCCCTGACCTTCGCGCTCTACCTCGGCGCCGTGCCCTACCGGTTGCGCGATGTGATCGAGTGGATGCAACGCGTGCCCGGCCGCGCCCGCTGGGTCGGCGCGCTCTTCGCGGCCTACGGCCTGCTGCTCGCCGGCGTCGCCTTCACCTACTGAGCCGTCGCCATGTCTGCCGCCCCCGTCCTTCTCGTCCTCGCCGGCCCCGCGGGCTCCGGTAAAACCACCCTTTGCGAACGGCTCGTCGCCGAGGTGCCGGGCTTCACTCGCGTCGTCACCAGCACCACGCGCGATCCGCGTCCAAGCGAGGTCAACGGCGTGCATTACCACTTTTTTTCGCCTGCGGAATTCGACGCGCGTATCGCCGCCGGAGCCTTTCTCGAATGGGCCTGGGTTCATAAGAAGAACCGCTACGGCACCCTCGCCTCGTCCGTGCTCGAGCCGCTCGCCGCCGGTCGCAGTCTGGTGATGAATGTGGACGTGCAGGGCGTGGAGAACTTCCGCCGCGCCGCCGCCGCCAATCCCGTGCTGGCCCGCCATCTCGCCACCGTTTTCATCAATGTGCCAATCCCCGAGCTGCGAACGCGTCTCGGCGGACGCGGCGAAACCGAGGCCGAGATTGCCCACCGCATGCAGACCGCCGAGCGCGAGCTGTTGGAAATTGCGAAGTTTGATCACGTCATCGAAAGCCGCGACCGTGATCGTGATTTCGATGCCTTGCTGACTATCTACCACCAGGTGCAGGCCCGCGTCGCTGCGAACGCTTGATTCGATTCAGGCGCCGTTCGTGCGAGCAGGATGGCGGGCAGGCCTCGACTTTTTCCGTTCGTTCGCCACATCTGTCTACATGTATTCCACCCTTCTTCTCGCGGCTGTGTCCATTACCTCCAAGCAAACCGTTTGGGAAAAGATCAAGACCGTGCCCAAGGAGTCCTGGATCAGTCTGGGCGTGGCGGTGCTCTGCGTGATCGTAATCGTGAAGATCTGGAAAAACCTCCGCGAGGTCGGCGAGATCGTGCCGTGGATCGTCATGGTTTTGATGGGCGGCACCGTCATCCTTTACACCACCTACGAGCGCTGCGAGCCGAAGGTCCTTACGCCTATCTTTAACGAGCTGGCGCGCGTGCTGCCCTCGAAGATCGAATACAAGGACGCCCCCGTGAAGGGGCAGTAATCCGGCCTTCGCGGCGCGCTCAGGGCGCGGCTACGGCCTTATCTTCGGCGGCCACGATCACGTTGTTCGGCCCCATCAACACGACGCGCGCCGTGTGGGTGGCGATTTGCTCAGGGGCGAGGCGGCAATACGCCAGCACGATCACGATGTCGCCCGGCCGCACCAGCCGCGCCGCCGCACCGTTCACCTGCACCTGGCCGGCGTCGCCGTAGATGACGTAGGTGGTGAAACGCGCGCCGTTGTTCACATCGAGCACGTCCACTTGTTCAAATTCGAGCAGGCCCGCCGCCCGGCAAAACGCACGATCCAGCGAGATCGAGCCCTCGTAATCGGGGTCGGCGGCGGTGATCGTGGCGCGATGAAGCTTGGAGCGTAGAAAGGTGCGGAACACGGGGATAAAAGGTGACCACACAGCAAATTTGGCCACCCGTCGCAAGCGCTACCTCCGCGTGCGAGGTAGGAGCGATCCAAAGGGCGACCGATCCAAAGGGGTCCGACCGATCCAAAGGGGTCAGGCCGTTGTTTGTTAGTTTATTCATTTTTTCTGCGGTGGC
The DNA here is from genome assembly GCA_027488595.1 of Opitutaceae bacterium. Classification (GTDB taxonomy): domain Bacteria; phylum Verrucomicrobiota; class Verrucomicrobiia; order Opitutales; family Opitutaceae; genus IMCC26134_A. The sequence continues at coordinate 9,118 of JAIYBI010000315.1, forward strand.
ACATGTATCCTCTTAAGGTCGCCGGGGCACCTAGCTGTAATCGATCTGCCAGCCAGGTGATGGACGCACCAGTTTCCTTTCTGATTCGGAGGGCGATATCCACCTTCCAGTCCTGCCTCTTGGGCTTGGTCGCCAAATCGGATTCCTTTCGGCCAAAAATCTCGAGCATGCGCACCAGCGCATTCTCCCACGTCCCTTCGCGAAGTTCATTCACCTGCGCACTCTCCAAACCGGGGTTCAAAGCCAGATGACCAAACTCCTTGGCCATGGATCGTCGCCATCCCGAACTTCCAATCGCCCACCCCTTCGACAGTCCCTTCAGGCCCAACGCCTCCCAGCGAGCCTCATCGCTTCCCACCTCGATCAGGTAGGATTCGTATTTCTTGCGCGCCGCCTCGTCGGTGCCGAAGCGCCCGGCGGCTCGCCAGCCAAGATCATCAACCCGGCCATCCCCCTTCACAATGCCGTCCAAACTACTCCAAGGATAGTCCCTCACCCGCTCGGCCGGAACGATTTTCGCCCGCACGGGATTGAGGTGAATATAGTCCACCACCTTGCCCAGCACCGCCGCATCCTCGATTAACAGCGCCTGGTATCGGCCTTGAAACAAATGCCCCCGCTCCTGCCTGAAGCGATTGAACCGTGAAGCCCATGTGCTCTGCAACCAGTGCATACCCTCCACCAAGTTTGGCTCGGGTGTGTCCAGCGCCAGGTGATAATGATTCTGCATCAGCACATACGCGTGCAGCCGCCACCCCATCATTTCCTTTGCCTCCCGCACCGTCTCCAAAAACGCCTGCGCCTCTCCTTCGCTCGCAAACAAGTTCCGCCGATAATTACCTCGGTTGATTACGTGATACATCGCCCCCTCAAACTGTATCCGAAGCTTGCGCGCCATTCCCCAGACTCAGCACCCTCCCGCCCCGGATTCAAGAAAAAACTAACAAACAACGGCCTGACCCCTTCGGCTTGGCCCCGGAGCTACTTCCTGCGCAAGCAGGTCGTGAACTTCATCCCGCCCGGTTACCGCATTCTCCTCACCGGCCCGTCCCACACCCTCGGCGCCCTCTCGCCCGATGGCCGTCGCCTCGTCGTGCTGGTGGCCAATCCCGGGGCGGAGGTCGCCACCCACCGCTTCGACCTCGCCCGTTTTCCCACTTCGACCGCCGTGCGCGCCTACCGCACCTCCGGCCCCGACGGCGGCGAAACCCTGGCCGAATCGCCCGCCGGCGCCTTCTCGCTCGACGCCCGAATCCTTGCCTGCGCCGCACCCGCGTATTCGCTGACCACTCTGGTGATCGAGTTCCCTGCCAAATCCCGTTCTCGCCTCGCATTACGCCACCACCCCTAGGTCACCGGATCATACCGCTTCGGATTGGCCGCCGGTTTTGCCTGACGGCCCTCCGGTGGGCCGGGTCGGTCGTGTTTATGCGTTTGCACCCGAAGGGATAATTATCAGACACGCCCTATCAAAATCAGAGTTCAGTTCATTTGAGTTTACCCATGCGAGCCGCGCGGACGTCACCTTGGTTCACTCGGTCAACGGCGCTGCCGGTGGTCGTGCTCTTGGTGTGTTGCGTGTGCGCCTATTTCGAAAGCTTTGGCGGGGTAATGCTTTTTGATGACATTGATGGCATCGTTAAGAACCCGGCCTTGAGGGCTCATACTTTGGCTGCGGCGCTTGATGGTTCGCCTCTGGACTCGACTCCGTATGGCCGGCCGCTGGTGTTGGGGAGTTTGTTTTTTAATTATCGATTGGGCGGCATTGACGTCGCGGGTTATCATGCGGTGAACCTGGCCATCCACCTGGGGAATGGAGTGATGCTTTTTTATCTGGCTCTGCGCCTGTTGAGCATGAACGGGGGCGGGCCCAGGGCGGACAAAATCTCGCTCTGGACGGCGTGGTGCATCGCGTTGCTATGGGTGCTGCATCCGCTCAACACGGCGGCTGTCACCTACATTGTTCAGCGGGCGGAAAGCATGATGGCGCTTTGCTATTTTGGTGCGCTCACGCTTTGGGCGCGTGGCGCTGCTTCCGGTCACAGGGGCAAGGGTTGGTTTCTGGCTGCGACCGCGCTGTGCGGGCTGGGTATGTTGGCGAAGGAAAGCATGGTGACGGCCCCTCTGGTGATCGTCATTTTTGACGCAGTGTTTTTGTCCGAAGGGTGGCGGGAGGCGTGGCGCCGTCGGTGGCGTCACTACAGTGTGCTAGCAGCAGCGTGGATTCCGCTGGTGTTCTGCATGGCAAAGTGGCCGCGTGAACACTCCACCGGGTTTACGGAGAAACTCGGTGCATGGGACTACCTGCTCATGCAGTCCGAGGTGATTTGGCATTATCTCCGCCTGGCGGTGTGGCCGACGAATCTTGCGCTCGATTATGCCTGGTCGCCTCCCGCTTCTTTCGCGCAGGTCTGGCTGCCCTTCTCGGCGCTTGCGCTTTTGGCTGCGGCGCTGATTGCCGGCGTGGCGAGGCGGAATAGGGCCGCGTTTTTGGGATTGTTCGGCTTCATCGTGCTTGCGCCCACCTCCAGCATCGTGCCGGTCCATACCTCCGTGGCGGCGGAGCATCGCATGTATCTGCCCTTGGCGGGATGGATCGCGTTGCTGGTTTTGGCGGCTCGGGTCTTATGGCGAAGCTTTCAAGCCCGTCAGCCTGCCGCGCTTCGTGCCTTCGTGCCGGGGCTAGTGGTGATCCTGGCCGTTTTCTGGGGAACGCTCACGTGGCGGCGCAACTTGGACTACGGTTCGGCCGTGGTCATCTGGTCCAAGGTGACCGCGGAACAACCGCGCAATTATCGGGCGCTAAACAATCTCGCATCGGCTCACTTGGAAGCCGGGCGGACGGACGAGGCGCGAACGGCGCTGGTTCAGGCTCTCGCGATCAAGCCGGATTATGCCGAGGCGCTTTTCAACCTCGGCACCCTCTGCGGCCAGTCGGGGCAAATTGACGCGGCCGAAGACTACCTTTCGAGGGCGCTCCGTGTCGCACCCAACGATGCCGACATCCATTGCAACCTGGCCAACGTCTACCTGGCTAAAGGCAACAATCCTGCTGCGATTCTCAGTCTCGAACGCGCCTTGAAGCTAAATCCTGCGCATTTGCAGTCCCGTTTTAACCTGGCGGTGCTGGTCCTGCAAACGGGGAACGTCGAACAGGCGGAAAAGCACCTCGGCGCGGTGCGCGCGGTGGAGCCGGCTTATCCGAAGTGGGAGCTTCTGGACGCCCAGATCAAGGCTGCTCGGGTCCGAGCCGGTTCGAGCCAGCGCTAAGGGTGCAGGGGAGGATCCGGAAAGGGGGGGCTCAAAAATGGGTCATGCCTCGATGTCCTGTTTTTTCATTTTTAACCGGCTCGGGTGTTTTCGGACGGCTTTTTTTGTGACCGATTCAAGGAATTTAGGCCCCGAATCTTGATACCGGGGGCCGCAGCAGTGCAACGACAGCCTCCGCCGCTGGAGCCGCAGCCGGAGCCGGGGCGGCTACGTTTGCGCCAGGCACTATAGAGCAACGCGAACGCGGCGGCGGCCACGATGAGGAGCGCGGCGGGGGTTTGCCAGTTGTCCATGGGATCAGGGTAGGCGTGTTTCGCCTAAAAGCCGAGCGCGCGGCCGATTTGGTAAACCACGAAACACACCGCCCAGGCGGTGCCGGTCATGTAGGCGAGTTGGAAGAGCGGCCAGCGCCAGGAGTTCGTCTCGCGCTTCACCACCGCGATCGTGCTGATGCACTGCATGGCGAAGACGTAAAAGATCATCAGGTTCAGGCAGATCAAGGGGGTGAAAAGTTTCGTGCCGTCGGGGCGCTCGGCGGCGCGCAGGGCATCGCGGCGGCTGGTGTGGTCGTGGTCCTCGTCGCCGGTTTCCTCGACGGCAAAGATGACGCCCATCGAGCTGTTGAATACCTCGCGGGCGGCGAAGGACTGGATGAGGCCGATGCCGATGCGCCAGTCGAAGCCAAGCGGGGCGATGAGCGGCTCGATGACCTTGCCCGCCTGGCCGGCGTAGCTGTGCGCGAGCGCCTGGGTCGGCGGCGTGGCGTCGGGGGATTTCGGATACGTGGCGAGGAACCAGAGCACGATGGAGAGCGCGAGGATGATTGTGCCGGCGCGCTTGATGAAGAGGCCGGCGCGCTCCGCCATCTGGTGCAGCACGTCGCGCACGCGCGGCAGACGGTAGGGCGGCAGCTCCATGATCATGAGCGGGGGCGCGCCGCGCAGGAGGGTTTTTTTGAAAAACCACGCGAAGAAAAAGGCGCCGAAGGTGCCGAGGAAATACATCAGCAACATCAGCCCGACCTGGGCCCCGATGCGGGGTTCGTCGCCGGGCACGAGCGCGGCGATGAGCAGCAGGTAAACCGGCAGGCGCGCGGAGCAGCTCATGAAGGGCGCGACGAGGATGGTGACGAGGCGGTCCTTGGGTTGCTCGATGGTGCGCGCGGCCATGATGCCGGGGATGGCGCAGGCGTAAGAGCTGAGCATGGGGATGAAGCTGCGGCCGTTGAGGCCGACCTTGCTCATGACGCGGTCCATGATGAAGGCGGCGCGGGCCATGTAGCCGGTGCTCTCCAGCAGGCCGATGAAGAAAAACAGGATCAAAATCTGGGGCAGGAAAATGAGCACACCCTCGATGCCGGCGATGCCGCCCTCAATGATGAGGTTGTGTAAATCGCCCGGTGCGAGGTGGTCGGAGACCCAACCGGAGAGCGCGGCCATGAGGCTCTCGATCCAACCCATGGGAATACTGGCGAAGGTGAAAATGCTCAGGAACATCACGCCCATGAGTGCGGCAAGGATGGCCCAGCCCCAGATCGGGTGCGTGACCACGGCGTCAATACGGTCGGCGGTGGAGTGGGTGTGCGGCGAGCCGCCGGCACCGGCGGGGGCGGAGGCGGTGACGACCTCGGCGACGAGTTTGCCGATGGCATCGTAGCGCGCGGCGACGAGCAGGCCGGCCCAGTCGGTGCCGTCGGCGGACCAGCGGGTTTTCCAAGACTCAAGAATGGCGAGGGTGGCGGGGCTGAGGGGGGTGGAGCCGGCGACGCGCACCGGGTCCTGGTCGGTGAGGAGAAGAAGGGCCTCGGCGCGGGCGACGAGCGGGTTTTTGCCCTCGTCGCGGGAAAGCGAAGCCTGCAACTCGGCGACGGCGGGAGCGATGGGCGCGGGCACGTCCCAGGCATGGCGGGGCAGGGGGAGGTCGTGGCGGGAGAGAGCGAGCTTGAGCTCGATGATGCCCTTTCCGTGGGCGGCCTCGCAGGGGATGACGGGGATGCCGAGCTCGCGCGAGAGGCGGTCGGCGTGGATGGCGATGCCGGCCTGGGCGGCGAGGTCCATCATGTTGAGCACGAGGATAACGGGCCGGCCGAGGTCGAGGATTTGGTGAACGAGGTAGAGGTTGCGCTCGAGGTTGGTGGCGTCGGCGATGCAGACGATGCGGTCGGGGGTGGGGGTGTCGGCACGGCGGCCAAGGAGGATGTCGCGGGTAACGGCCTCGTCGGGGGAGCGGGCGGCTAGCGAATAAGTGCCGGGCAGGTCAATGAGGGTGAGCGGTTGGCCGTGCTGGGTGTAGGCGGTGCCGACCTTGCGTTCGACGGTGACGCCGGGGTAGTTGCCGATCTTCTGCTTCAGGCCGGTGAGGGCGTTGAAGAGGGTGGATTTGCCGCAGTTGGGGTTGCCGACGAGAGCGTAAACCGCCGTGCGAGCGGGTTTTGCAATGGGCGTGGCGTTGGGTGCGGCGGACATGGATGCGAGGCGTCGGGGGACGGGAATAGGCAGCTAAATGGGACTGAGTCTCACTGTCAACTGTGGCGGCTGGCGGATGTGGATGGACGAGCGGGGGGAGATCAGCGGTTGGAGTGGACGAGGCCGTCCGTGCCGGGCGCGAGCTGGGAGCTTTGCGGGGTGTATTGCATGAGTTCGATGCGGTTGCCGTCGGGGTCGCTGAGCCAGGCTTGGAGGGAGTGGTCTAGTCCGCTGCGAATATCACCGACCTCGAGGCCGCGGGCGAGCAGGGTGGCGCGGGTGGCCGCGAGGTCGCTGACTTCGAGGGCGAAGTGATCGTAGCGGTTGCCGGCGACGATGGGGGCGGGGGGCTTTGTGGGGTCGCCCCATTGGAGGTGGGCTCCATGGCGGTCGAAGAACTCTACGAAGGTGGTATCGCCGAGGGTGATGTAGGCGCCAAAGATGGAGCCATCGGCGGCGGAGAAGCGGAATTTAACCGGGAGACCGAGATCATCGCGGTAAAAGGCGATGATGCGCGGGAGATCATTGGTGTGCAGGCAGAGATGTGCGAGGCGCAGGATCATGCCCACAGCGCACACCATGCGCGAGGTAAGGTCAAAGGGAAGCCGGGCGCCTGGGGTGAAAGCCGCCGAAACAGGATTGCGGGGACCACATTTGCAGTGACCTTGGTCAGGTTCACGCCTCGGTGGGCGCGGCGACCGTTCGGAGGGCGCGAAAACCAACCTCAACCAGCTATCCAGCAGCATTACCAAGACGGTCAGAGGAAATAGATTGAACAAACGAGGGGGTTGATTAATAGTTATCAAATCATGTCAACCGGCTACCCCTCTGGTTTCGTCACCTGTTTGCGTGCCTTGGAAACGGCACAGACGGTTGACGCGAGTATTCTACCCAAGCGGATGGGTTTTCACGTGCTGCGCTGACGGAACGTCGATTCGCCCGAGCGAACCCTGCCTCGGAATACGCGCCAGAATCACGACGAACCCCAAACCCCTTTCTACCCGATGCAGCTCCGCTCCCCGATTCTCCTCAATCCCGTCGCTCTTGCGCGCAAAGGCATGTCCTTCGCCTTGGCTACGTGGGCCGTATTGTTTGTCGCCGTGCCCGTTCGGGCGATTGACCTGCTCACCGAGGATTTCGAGTCCTACACGGTAGGCGCGGCCATTCCCACGATCGCGGTCGGCACTTCGTTGAGTGGCGTGAAGTCGTCCGGTCAGGTCACGGCGATTGCGGGCACCAGCGCGATCGGATCCGGCGGGAAGGTCGCGTGGTTGAACGACGTCAGCGGAGGAACGGGAGCCGCCTCCGGACAATTGGAACTCAACGCCGGCACCAGCGCGCAGTCGAACCTCGCGGTCGCTTTCGACATTTTCAACAACGGCACCCCCGCGTCCAGTATGCCGATCAACATCGGCCTTCTGGCTTGGAACAGCGCGGTCACGACCGCCGGTGGCTCCAGTGCGAAGCGCATCGCAGGCCTCACCTTTAACCAGTCGGGTAACGCCACCATCCAGTCCTATTCGATCCAGGGCAACGGCACCGTCTCCTCCGGGCTGACCTACGACCGCACGAACAAGCAGTCACTCAAGCTCTACGCCAACGACGACACCGCACCCATCAACTACATCGGACCGGACACCGTCTACCGCACGCTCAACGCCAATAGTTTTTCGGTGTTTCTAAACGGAGTCTTCGTCCTCACCGCGCCGTTCAACCCTACCGCCACCGACAACGCCGGACTTGTCCTCACGGGTAACAGCAACCTTGGCCGCGTCGGCTTCAACACTTCGACGACCAACACCGGTAGCTGGCTGATTGATAACGTCGTCATCTCCGACATGCCCGCCGGCGTGCTGCCGCCGGCCCCCGTCGTCACCAGCGCAATCACCGCCAGCGGCCAGGTGGGCAACTCCTTCACTTACCAGATCACCGCCTCAAACACCCCCACCTCCTTTGACGCCACCGGCCTCCCCGCCGGCCTCGCCATCAATACCTCCACCGGCGCGATCACCGGCACACCGGCCTCCAGCGGCACTTCAAACGTCACCCTCTCCGCCACCCACACCGGCGGCACGGGGACGGCGACCCTCGTGCTGACCGTGACCGCCGCCGCGCCCGTGATCACCAGCGCGTTGACCGCGAGCGGACGCGAGTCCTCGGCGTTCACCTACCAGATCACCGCATCGGGCTCACCGACTTCGTTCAACGCCACCGGTCTACCCGCCGGGCTCACGATTAATACCACCACCGGAGCCATCACCGGAACGCCCAGCGTCGGCACGGCGGGCGTTTCCAGTGTCACGATCTCCGCCACCGCCGGCGGCTCCACCGGCACGGCCACGCTCGCGCTGACGGTGGTGAACCGCTTCGAAGCCCTCCGTATCGCTTGGATGAATACGTTGATCGCCGACATCACCGCTTCCCGAAGCATCACCAGCATC
>JAIYBI010000358.1 GCA_027488595.1 Opitutaceae bacterium
AACGCGGACCCGTCAGCACCCCCGATACGCAGGGAGACTCCGAATTCTTGTGATTTTAATGGATCAGGATTTCCAACTTTAAAGTTTCCTTCAGCCGTAATGTAGAAGTTACGAGCCTCACCGCCCAAGGTCATGCCTCCGATTGTAATATCGGCGGATGCCTTGATGAATGATGCCAGCGCCTGCGTGCCCGTTGCTCTGGTATCAAGGCGGAAACCAACCACACCGATGTTCAGGACATCGCCGAGCTTAAAGTCCATCGTGTCCACATTGAACACGAATCCATCAACCACGCCGGCGGTGAATGTAATATCTGCACGGAGCGCTTCAGTGTTAGGTGTGCCATCTGCCTCAAGGTCGTCGGAAGCATTACGATCCGTAATCTTAGCCGTGAAACTAGTGCTCGCGGGGAACAGGGTAGCGCCACCGGAGGCGATAAAGAAAGAACCGTTAAACGCAGGCAGCGCTGTTCCGACAAAGTTAACGGAGAAATTCGTGATTCCGACGCGGAAGTCATCGAGTTCCAGCACCGATCCGATTTTGATCTTGGTTACAGGATTCAAAATTATCTGGGCCTGGCCCAGCGTGAATCCGTTGGCCCTTACGACCAAGCCGGGAAGAACTGGGTTGGTGGCACTGTTTGGATCTGAGTCATACGGCGAAACCTCGCCCGAAATTGTCTGAAATTGCGGGAAGCTAATGTTAGCGCGCTCGACCCGCACGATTTCTTGATCGGCTGTTCCCTTTGGATCGTAGGCAACCGTGATCCCGGACGCGGTAATTTTGAGCGCATTAGGAACCAGAATCTCTAGCGTCGCAACGTCCACACTGAATTTTCCGGTGGGCGAGATCGAAAAATCGCCAGGTAACCCAACCGCCAAGTCGAAACTAATGGCAATGCCGGACATGGTGGCAGTCAGCCCACCGCCGCTACCGAACACCAAAGCCGCTGACTTTACTCCGATCGCTATCGTTAGGACGATCTTTCCATCCACGAAAGCAAAGTCGGCGATTGAGATCGATGGGCCGGTAAGTTTCAGAGGACCAACTGATACAACCTTATCTACCGCGCTGGAAGAGCTGGCGGTGGACGCACTATTAATGACAATCGTGTCAGAGGAAGCGAGGTTAACGGATGAGGAACCACCCGCCTTTGCAGGCATGGTGGCAAAGCTTCCCGCAACATACGAAACGATCACATCACCGTCGCCAAAACGTGGCAGGGCGTTAGCTGCGTCCTTATCAATGATATAATAGCGATAGGTGGTCCCGTATAACTTTACCGGTGCTCCGCTACGGAGTTGAGCATCCTTTACGCCGGAGCCGGTTAAGGTAATCTCGCCACCGTTTATGCTGGTCGGATCTATTGCGTTTCCGTCCCTTGAATAGAAGGTGACGTCCAGATAGCCCTGTTTGTTTAGAGCGTCCGGATTGACCGCGCTGCCGGTCACGACACCGTTTAGGCGTGCGCCAGGAGGAGCGTTTAACAAGCCGGTGGGGCTGGAGGACGCACCCGGGAGCGAGATGGAACCGCCGCTTGGGTTTGGATCGAACGCAATAAACTTCTGGACCGAGGTGAGGTTTTTCGTGCCGGCGTTATCTTCCCATGTGTTCGTTTGGAATACGATCATGTATTCACCATCCGTCGCAAAGGAGCCGGTGAAGTTATAGCGGAGTCTGGTCGTTCCCAGCAGAGTGGAAGTGCCGGGGAGCGCACCTGTCGTTAGGCTTGCAACCCCGCTCAATCCAATGGTATCCGTAACATCTACCCCGTTTCGGAAGATCAAGAATTCCTTTTCAGTGTCGCTTAGCTTGTCGGACTTCAGGCCCAAACCATTTACGTCATTAAAAATCACGTCAATGTAGCCGCGGGAGTTCAGCTGAACCCGGTTCACTACTCCGTCGTTAAAGGGGTTCGCTAAATCCGCCGTTAGGGGGCGAGCTTGGGCTCCGTTTACAGCAGCAACTATCAGGTCCATAGGAACCCCAAGAACTGATGCGCTCACAATACGGAACTCCTGCATACGGAATCCATCTATCTTGCTGATCTTGAAGGCCGCACGACCGGTCACCGTGAAACCCTCGGCGGCGGTTGCCCCAACCGTAAGCGTGGCGGCGGGAATGCTGATGTTAAGCGTTCCGTTAGGGAGCGGTTGAACGGTGATGGTGCCCGAAAGGCTGAAGGTGCCGGGGTAACCGATAGTCAGGCTTCCACTGAAAATGGGGGAGTCGCCAAGCTTTACACCTGTCAAAGTCGTAGTGCTGCCGACCGTGGCTTCGGTGAAGGTGGTTGCGGTTCCGGTATCAGTGAAGACCATACTGACAATCGCAGTCGGTGAAAGCGTGACCGTTTTGGTAAAGGACGCGTTACCGGTCTTGTTCAGCGCGAATCCGAAGCGAGGGTTCGCGCTGTCAATCACCGTGCTGAGACCGTCCAGACCGACGAAGCCGACGGATCCAAATCCAGCCAAGGCATACTTGCCAGCGGTAAGCGTGTTTATATAGAGCGCGAAATTGATGTTGGTCACCTTCAGGCCAATGGCCGAAGCGTTGAGGGTGCCATCCGCGTTCTTATAGGGACCAGAGCCGATGAAGATCGTGGAACCAACCGAAGCGGCGGTAAATCCGTCTCCGTCTCTTGTGAATGCTACGTTACCGTAGAATTCAAGCGTATCAGCGACCGAGAAAGTGAAGTCGGTCGCGACAAATTGAATGAAAGATACGGTTGCCGTGCCCACTTCATCGTCGGCGAAGTTCAGATTGATGGTTTTTCCGTCCAGGGTAAAGGTCTGCGTGATACCGACGGTGTCCTCGTTTAGACGTAAGGTCATGGTAGCATCTACCTTGAAACCCTCAACCCCGAGTAACCTTACCTGGCCAGTGACGTAGCCAACCTTGGTGTTATTCGCCTTCTTCAAGAAGACCGCTGTTCCGTTGGTCAATTCCAAGCCAATCCGTGAAGTGCCGGTTCCACTGCCAACGAAGATATTGATATTGTTTCCTACAATGACCTGGCCGGTAGAGCCGGTCTTGAAGCTGAAATCTCCCTCAATCGTTACCCCTGGGAAGGTGATACTGAGATCATTTGCGATTATCCGGGTATAGCTACCGGCCTCGAGCTGAACGGTGCCGAAGACACCGGTCGCGGCAATGGCGGTGTTTGAGTTGTTAAATTCGAGTTTGAAGCTTCCTCCCGCAGTAATTAGCGGCGGAAGATTTACGTTGGCAGTGAAACTCAAGGTGCCGGCGGTTCCTGAAGAAGTAAGGACGAAGAGTCCCCGTGCATTGGCGATACTGATTGGGCTTCCGCCCGTCCCGCTACCACTGAATGAACCTATGGACACTTCGCTCGCGGAGATGACCACTTGGCGCGCACCGCTCAGATCGCGGTATTGTTCGAACGAGAAGCGCCCGGTCATGGTAACGCCGAGAATAGTGAGACTCAGCGGGGTGGCGGCGACGCTGATATAAGGCCCCGCGCGAACATCGAGCGCGATTGTCGCGTCACCCAGCGTGAAGGTCTCGTTGACCGCGGTGGGGCGGGTGTTAAACGTAACCGTGAAGAGGCTGGGATTGAGGGTGAGACCAGGCACGTTTTGCAGCGAGGCAGTCGCCACAAGAGTTCCTGCGGTGCCGGTTGGGGTTACCAGGAAGGCACCCGTTCCACCGGAGATATTCACGAAGTCAGTGGTCCCGCTACCGAGCTTGGCGCTGAAGTTAGCGATTGCGATACGAACGACACTCAGGCCGGAGAGCGTTGTGGTCTTGGAGAAGCTAAAGTCTCCTGACACCCGCACAAGCCCCGCCAAGTCAACCTGGACCCCAATCGCGGTAAAGGCGAGATAGGGGCTGGTCCGGGTTCCGGCAGCCATGGTCAAAGGAGCAGATAGTCCTTTGGACACCAAGATTCGGTTGGTGGTCGAGT
>JAIYBI010000073.1 GCA_027488595.1 Opitutaceae bacterium
CGAGCCAGACGGCGATAGGGCCCCAGCAACACTCGACGTGGCCGGGCATGAGCAGGTGGCGGACGACGAGGCGGCTGCGCGGGGCGGCCCAGAGGAGGTTTTCGCGCACGATGGCGGTATAGTTTTCCACCCGGGCGAGGCGCACTGCGCAGGCGTCGTTGCCGAATTTGAAATCGGGCAGCCAGACGTCGAAAATGCCGTCCAACAAGGCGCGAGCTTCGGCCGAGGCGTGGGCGTTGCTTTTCCAGATCAAGGTGGCGTCGTCGGGCAGTCGGCCGGCAAAAGCGAGGGCGTCGGGCAGGTGGACGGTGGGTTCGCCGCCGAGGAACATCACACTGCACGCCCCCGCCGAGAGCGCGGCGGTGGCGCGGGCGGCCAACGCGACGGCGTCAAAGGGCTCGCCGGCGCGGGCATCCCAGCTCTCCCGGCCGGTAATGCAAAAATCGCAACGTAGATCACAGCCGCTGAAGGCGACGGCGAAAGTGGGGCCAAGGGCGATCTCATCGGATACCTCGGTCTGGGCGGAGAAAACACGCGCCAACGGGCCGGCGTGGCAACGGCCAGCCGGGCCGGAGCGGCGATTCACTCCGCAGTGGTGGGCGCAAAAGTGGCAGCTCGCGAGTCCATCGCGGGCGAGCTCGGCGCGGCGGGCGGCGAGCGCGGAGCGACTTGTTCGAGGCAGGAAGGCGAGGCTCATAGTTCGAGACGTCCGAAGCGATTGGCCGGCACGGAGCGGGCGGACTGCCGGTGAAGAAAAGACCACCGGAGCGTGAGATAGGCCCACCCGGTCGCCGCGCTGGCGGCGAGGGCGAAGAGACCGGGGAGAGGCATGCCACTCATCAGGGCTGAAACCAGAATCATGCCGGCCCAGAGCAAGGCGGCGACTGCCGCTGAAATCGAAATGGTCGGAGATAAGTGGATACGCTCGTGCGGGGCGAGTCGCACGCGAGCGATGAGCAGCGCGACGAGCAAGAGCGCGGGAGTGACGGGGATCGTCCCGGATTGCGGGAAGACTGCGCAAGCGACGAGCCCGGCGACGACGGCGCACAACGCGACGTAGAGCAACCATTCGAGCGGCTTCCAAAAACGCTCAAGTTCGGAGCTGATCCAGATAAGCGCGACGCCGCTGAGCAGCAGATCAAACAAGCCGTTCGCAAGCAGCGGGGCGCTCAAGGGACGCCAGAGCTGCCCGTGCCAGACAGCAGAGGGCGCGAGGGCGAGCAGACCGGTTAGATCGAAAAGCCGGGTCACCCGGCCGAGGCAAAGCAAGGCGATCACTACCAGCAGGCCGGAAGTGGCGGCGGAGAAAGGGAGTCGGCGCAGGAGGGACATGGGGGACGGTTAACGGCCAAGAATACGCCGCCACCAAGCAGTGGGCTTTACGGGCTCGGTGGCGAGCGAGGCGCGCAGGCGCTCGGCGACCTGCGGGGGCACAGGCGTCTGGGTGGCGTCGTATCGCAGCAAAGCCTCGGGGGAGGCAAACTCGGCGGCGCCCTGCGTCGTGCTCTGCTGGTGCGTCTGCGCGGTGGTTTCGGACTGGCCCTCGGTGTGAGCCGCGTCGCGTTGAAGGCGGGAGTTTTGTTTCATGGCGTCAGGCGGTCTTGGGGAAACGTTGGGCGAAAGCTTTACGTGCGCGGTGGAGTTTTCCACGCACGCTGTCGGGGGATTGCTCGGTGATGAGCGCGATCTCGTCGTAGGAAAGCTGCTCGTCGGCGGCGAGCAGGAGGACAAGACGTTGGTCGGGCAGGAGTTGATCGAGCGTGGTGCGGATGCGTTCGCCGAGTTCCTTGGTTTCGAGCACGCGGATCGGGCCGGACTCGGGGGAGGAGGTGCCGCCTTCGAGAATCTCGTCGGCATTGGTGACCATTGTGCGTTGGTTCCAGGCGGCGCGATGGTTGCGGCATTGGTTCAGGGTAATCTGGTAGAGCCAGGTGCGGATGGCGGAATCGCCACGGAACGTATCCAGGGCACGAAACACCTTTAGGAAGACGTCGTGGGTCACGTCTTCGGCAAGCGCTGGCTGCCCGAGAAGACGCAGAGCGAGGTAATACACAGCGGACGCGTGCGCAGCGTAAACGGTCTGAAACGATGCATCGCCACCGCAGGCCTGGGCTTCAGGAGCAGGCGGGGAAGGACTGGCGCTGGAGTATCGGCTGGGAAACGACATCACACGCTTTGACAAAGCGCGGGCCAGATCCTCACGCGAAATCTTCGCCGAGTCATGGCAAATGCGGAAAATCCTCCATGAAATCCCGCCTGCGCACGTTTGGAAGGTGGGCCTACTCGAAATCCTTCAATTGTGAGGCCAGGTAGTTGTCCAATTCGGTCAGGCTGCTGAAACGGGTGCGGTTTCGATGAATCTTCGCCAGTAAGACCTCAACCGCGAGCACTAGTTTATCGTAGAACTCCCTGCGCTGGGGATTCGTAAGCGAGGAGGTGTCTTTCGCTGTCGCCAACTCACGCTTGGGGAATGCTGCCTTGTAGCCTTCGTAGTCCTCGCGGTATTCCACCAGCGCGCCCTGGATCAAACCACCCCAGTGACCCTGCGCCAAACGGGCACGCGTTATCAACAAGATCGCGGTCGCTGCCCCCTTGATCCGGTCGTCGTTCCATTTGATGTTCAATCCCATGGCCGTGAGTGTGATTTCCCTTCGGGAAGCCTCGCGAGCTTCTTTGCGGTGGCTGTTACCACGCTTCATTCAAGTCGCGTTCGAACCGATTCCATTCCTTGCGCTCATTTTGGCAAACAACCCGCAGTTTTTCGCATCGCCTTGATTTCGCCGGCGGCACGCCGGTAAGGTCCCGCCTCGTATGAACACAGAAGTCTCGCCCTCCTCTCCTTCATCGCCCGCATCAATCGCCGCCAAGCTGCTACCGACTCTCGCCGACCCTCGCGATCCTCGGTTGCTCACGTATCTCAACCTCAAGCTTCGCGAGATCGGCCAACCGGGCGTCACGCTGCCTTCGGGAGCATCAGGAACGGACGCCGCCGGGCTCGCCGATCTCGTTGATCACTTCCTCGCCATCGGCCGAGAAAAAGACCGTCTTCTCACCAAGCATCTCTGTCCGGTGGATCAGCGTATCCAGAACTTTCTCTATTCAGTCCTCGAAGAGCACGCCGAGGTTCCGCGCATGCCGACCGCCACCCTCGTGCTTGATCGCCCGGGTTTGGCTCGTGCGCTTTCGCTCCCTCCCTCCGCCGACGAGCATAAGAGCTCCATCCTTACTTCCACGCGTCTTCATAACGGCATCCTGCATAACCCCAAATCAGATCGTCGCACCACCCAGGGTATCTTCCATGTCGCCGAGGGCGGCCTGCCGATTCCCGATGACAAGAAAGCCGTGCCCGCCGCCGTATTCGCCCGCCTGCTCGTGAAGGCCCTCAACCCTCCCGCCGAGCTCCTGGCCCTGCCCTTCACCGCCGCCGAGGCAAACCCCGCGCACACTTTCGTTTCGCTCTATCTTCGGCCCGTGGTCGTGCCCGCCGTTCCGGGGTTCACTCCCGCCCGTAGCATGGAAACGCGTTTCTTCATCCCCGGCGCGCTCGTTGCCAATCTCGACTTCGTCGAAAACATCTTCGGCAACGCCGGCGACCCTTGCCTGCCCGCCTTGGACTCCGCCCTCGATCCCGAATCCTGGACCGGGCACACCGGTTGCATCATTCTGGCCCCCCACTTAAACGGGCTGACTAAAAAATCCCTCGGCCTGCCGGCCTGGGCGGACGCCACCGAACGCCAGCGTCGCGATGGCATGTGCTGGAAACTGGAGAACGAGGCCTACAACGATGGCGTCGCCTTCAAGATCACCTGCCGCGATGCCTCTGGTGTGGTCGTCACCGTCATCTCCGACAACTACTTCGGTTACTGCAAGAAAGAGGTCAAAACCCAGCTTTCCTTCTCTGCCAACCTGCTCGGCAATGCTGAAGAGGAACACGCCGGCGGGGCGCTCGCCTTCCCCAGCTACGATCTGGGCGAGGAGTTTCAGCTTTCCACCTTGAATCCGGTGGTAAACCATGACTTTAAAGATGCCGTCCAGTTGCTTGGCGACCGCGCCGATTTACAGCCCGGCGGCTGGGCCCGTGATCGCGAGTATCCGACCATCTACTACGTCCCCTCGGATGCCCGTTTCGATCTCCGCACGCAACGGATCACGTGGAGTCAGGCCGGAAATCCGACTCAATCGCTCAAGCTTCTTCCGAACGTCACCTACGTCCTGCCTTCCGGCTACAAAGTTGAAATGGTCCGCTCCGGGAGCGGCGGTCGCTGGCGCCTGCGCGGCACAACCGCCGAGGGCCTGCTTTGCCACAAGCCCTGCACCGTCTCGGGCGGCGGAAAATCCGAAATCTCCAAGTCAATCGCCGACGCGACTTTCTCCGGCCCGGTCTTCGTCTCCGACGCCGCCAAGGATCTCGATCTCGTCGAAGAGATACTCAACCGCGACTACGCCAACCGCCATCGCGACCACTCGCTCGACAAGCCTGCGGGCAAGAGCCGATCCATCCTCTCCGCCGAACGCTCCCTCGGCTCCGTTGTCAAGCTGCTCTCCCGCAGCCCGGACTACACCGACGAGTATAACGCCTGGCTCGGTTCCATCCCCCGCTACCTCCGCGATCTCGTGCTGCTGGTAAAGCGTCTCCACCGCCCCGAGTGGGGCACCGACTGGCGCCGTCATTTCTCCGTGGATACAATTAATGGCCGCCCCGGCAACGAGCTCAAATACCACGGTATTCGCACCTCGACCCAATTCCTTCGCATCGGCTACACCCCCGACGGCGGCTGGCGCACCTTCTCCCTTCGCGCCGACTTCATGCCGGCGGTGAAAATCCAGGCGGAGGACGACATCACCGCTTCCACCGTAGCGCCGGGCTGCGTTGTCAAGGGCCTCCCCTCGCCCGAACGCGGCACCGCCTCGGTCAAGATCGTGCACAACTGCGAGACCCGCCTTTTCCAGCGCCCCGACGACGCCGTCATCCGCGGCTATGATAAACACGCCGAGCGTGACTTCGCCGGCACCGGCAACTTCTTCTCCAACTACGAGCCGCTCTCCGCCGCCGTCGCGGCCGAGATCATGGACGACGCCGTCGGCTTCGATTCCTACACCGAACCGGTCAAAAACCTTTTCCGCGACTTCGCAACCAAGCCACGCGCCGGGTTTTTGGTTACGCCCTCCCACCCGCGCATCGTGGACGGCAAGCCCACTAAAAACCCGCGCTACCTGCAGATCCGCCCCGACCTGCTCGATCCCCGCGCCACCACCCTCGCCCAGATCGGAGCGCGCCTCTACCGCCGCATCCCCGCCGCCGCCCCGGTGGTTTTCCCGGTCGGCGCAGTGCTCATGGGGCGCCGCCAAAACCCGCCGGAAAAGGGCGTGCGTCCGCTCGCCGTTTTCAGCCCGATTCACTATCAGGAGTTGCCCGAGGCGTTCATGGACCTGATCGCCAGCCTCACGGGCAAATCCCCCTCCACCACCGGAGCGGGCTCCGAGGGCGCCCTCACCAAAGGACCCTTCAACGCCCTCCCGCCAATCTACGACCTCAACGCCGCGTTGGTGTCGTTCATCATCACCGACCTGCCCGCTTTTTCCACTGCCGCCGGCTGGGTGGGCCCCAAGTTGCGCGTTGATCACGACGTCTCCCTGCTCGTTCCCGAGATCTGGTGCCGCATGTCCCGCGAGGAACGCGACCCGAAGTTCCTCATCTCCCACGGCTACCTCGAGCGCTGCACTGACATGGTTCACGATGGCAAACCCGTGCTTTCCTCCCGCCTCGGCTGGCGCATCACGGAGCGTTTCGTGCAAACCTTCTTCGGCCGCGTGCTGAGTAACCCCTCGACCATCTTCGACGAAGAGCTGCTCCGGCCCGAACTTCAGGGCGCCGACATCTTTGCCGATGGCATGGACAACATCGTCGTCGCCATGAAAGACGCCGCCGAGCACTACTTCGCCGACGGCTCGATTGAGCAGGCCTGCCCTCCACTCAAAGCGCTTCTCCACATCATGCGCGATGGCACCTGGCAGGGACATGGCACCGAAGCCCCCGAGTTCCGCCGTCTCTTCGACCGCGCCGAGATGCAAAAGAGCGAGTGGTATCAGGCCCGCCTCGAGGCCAAGCGCCAGATTGACGCCGCCTCATGGGATGCTCACGCCCGCTATCTGGAAAAGTTCCTGCGACGCGCCAACTACGCCGACGTCGCGGTGCAGCTTGATGTCAAAGGCCGTCTTGAACGCGTCTTGGCGAACATGCGCGCAGCCAAAGACCCCGGCTACACGCAGACGCTCCTCGGCACGCTCGGCGGCGAACCCGCTGTTGCTCCGTCCATCGTCAAGGCGATCAAAACCAAATCCTGAGGCGTTTCGCGTCCGGCGGCGGTGGCTGCATACGACCCGGCCCTGCATTCCGGTTCAGGGGTGAATTCCCACCGCCCAAACCGTGCAACCACCCGCCGCCGCGCTTGACGATTTCGTAACGCGCGCGCTTCCTCACGACACCATGCAAACCACTCCGGTCCCCGCCGCCGTTAAATACAAACGCATCGTCTTAAAGCTCAGCGGCGAGGTGCTTCGCGGGCAGTCCAGTGACCCCATTGATTCCGGTGTCCTCGCCCGCATGTGTTCCCAGGTGAAGGAAATTCATGAGATGGGCGTCGAGGTCTGCGTCGTCATCGGCGGCGGCAACATTTTCCGCGGTCTGCAGGGGGAAAAACGCGGCGTGGATCGCACCACCGGCGACTACATGGGCATGCTTGCCACGGTCATCAACGCCCTCGCCATCATGGACGGCCTCGAAAAAATGGGTGTCTCCACGCGCGTTCAATCTGCCATTCCCATGAATCAGGTTGCCGAGCCTTTCATTCTCCGTCGCGCGATCCGACACCTCGAAAAAGGTCGCGTCGTCATCTTCGCCGCCGGCACCGGCAACCCCTACTTCTCCACCGACACCACCGCCGCCCTGCGCGCGTCCGAGATCCGCGCCGACATCATCATGAAGGCCACGAAGGTGGACGGCATCTACGACAAGGACCCGAAGAAGTTCCCCGACGCCGTCAAATACGATTCCCTCACCTTTATCGAGTGCCTGCGCCAGCGCCTGAATGTGATGGATTCCACCGCCTTCTCCCTCTGCCTAGATAACAACGTTCCCATCCTCGTATTCGACCTCAACGATCCTCACGCCATCCGTAAAGCCGCCCTTGGCGAGAAGGTCGGCACTCTCGTGCACGTGTGATTTTCTGCTCCCGAGTGTCGCCCGTCTCCCGTTCACTTTTCCAACTCAACTGATTTTGCCATGTCCTCTCCCTTCCTCTCCGACGCCCAAGCCCGCATGAAAAAAGCCGTGGACCACACCCTCCACGAGTTTTCCAACATCCATACCGGCAAAGCCAGCCCGTCCATGGTCGAGGGCATCATGGTCGAGGCCTACGGTGCCATGTCCCGCATCAAAGACTGCGCCGCGATCAGCACGCCCGACCCGCGCATGATCCTCATCACTCCTTGGGATCGCAGCCTTACCCAGGCCATCGCCAAGGGCATCCAAATTGCCAACCTCGGTTTCAATCCTTCGGTGGACGGCCAGGTCGTCCGCGTGCCGCTCGCCGATATGTCCCGCGAGCGCCGCCAGGAGTTCGTCAAGGTCGCCCAGCGTCTCGCCGAGGAGGGCCGCGTCCACGTCCGCAACGTCCGTCGCGATGTAATGGAAGCCGTCAAGAAGGCCAAACTGCCCGAGGACGACGCCAAACGCACTGAAAAGGACATCCAGACCCTCACCGACAAGTCCATCGAGGACATTAACAAGCACCTCGCCTCGAAAGAAAAAGATCTGTTGACGGTCGGCTGATCAAGTCCGCGCCTCTCCCACTCCGTGCCCGCCCAGGCCGCCATCCCCGCCCCCCGCCGCATCGTCGTCAAACTCGGCACCGGCGTGCTTACCCACGGTATCGGTGAACTGAATACCGCCCGCATCGCGGCACTCGCCGCCGGAATCGCCGCCCTGCGCCGCGCCGGCACCGAGGTCATCGTCGTGTCCTCCGGGGCGGTCGGCCTCGGTATGGGCCGCCTCGGCCTTAAGAAAAAGCCTTCAGACGTCTCCCGCAAACAGGCCTGCGCCGCCATCGGCCAGTCCCTGCTCATGCAAACCTGGCAGGCCGCCTTTGACCCGCAACAGGCGACCGTTGCCCAGGTCCTGCTCACCCACGAAGACCTTCGCTCCCGCGCCCGGCACCTTGGCGTAAAGGACTGCCTTGAGGAGCTCCTTCGCTACGGCGTCATCCCCGTCATCAACGAAAACGACACCGTCTCCGCCGCCGAGATCAAGTTCGGCGACAACGACACCCTATCCGCCCTCGTGGCCGGTCTCGTCGGCGCGCAGCACCTCGTCATCCTCTCCACCGCACCCGGCCTCATTGATATGAAGGGCACGGGTAAAATCCTCCCCGTCGTCGAGAAAATCACCCCCGAGATCGAGGCCATGGCGGGCGGCACGACTGACGTTACCGCCACCGGCGGCATGATTTCAAAAATCACCGCCGCGAAGGTCGCACTACGGGCCGGTTGCGGCGTTTTCATCGCCAGTGGCGCCGAGCCCGACATCCTCGCCCGTCTGTTCTCCGGCGACAACCCCGGCACCTACTTCGTGCCGGCCGGCGTCCCGCTCGAGTCCAAAAAACGCTGGATCGCCCATTATCAGCGACCCGCCGGCAGCATCCTCATCAACGAGTGCGCCGTGCCCGTCCTGCGTGATCAGGGCCGCAGCCTGCTCGCCGTCGGCGTCACCGGAGTGCGCGGTCGTTTTGTCGCCGGCGAGATCGTGAACATTATCGGCCCCGATGACGCCCTCATCGCCCGCGGCGAAAGTGCCTACGATGACACCGAGGTGACCCGTATCGCCGGCCTGCCGAGCGAAAAAGTGAAACCGCTCTTCCCCGCTCGCAAACACCTCGAAGTCATCCACCGCGACAACCTTGTCGTGTTGTAACACGCTAGAGTCTCGAGAATAAAGTCATAGCCGAATTTGGCCACGGTAGCGCAGGCTTCCAGCCTGCATTTTTGATCGGAGCAGGCTGGAAGTCTGCGCTACTTGTTCGGCTGCCGACCGAAAAGAGCACAAAAAAACGCCCGCCCTCTTTCGAGGACGGGCGCTTATCAACGCGAAGGGCGTGCCGGTGAAGACAGACGCTTACTTCTTGTCGGAAGCGGCATCGAGGATGTCGCCGAGGTTCATCATGTCGCTGGAGCTGTCGCGGTTGAGCGCCTCGAAGGAAGCGGTCTCGGCGGCGAGCTGGTCGTTGCTGTAGTTGGCGGCCTTGATGGAGAGACCGAGGCGGCGCTCTTCGCGGTCGATCTTGACCACGCGGGCGGTGACTTCCTGGCCGGGCTTGACGTGATCTTTGACCTTCTCGATGCGGTCCTCGCTGATTTGCGAGATGTGCACGAGGCCATCAATGCCGTCCTTCAATTCAATGAACGCGCCGAAGGTCGTGATCTTGCTCACGGTGCCCTTGACGACGTCGCCGATCTTGAAGTGCGACTCGATGTCGGACCAAGGATCCTCGGCGAGCTGCTTCATGCCGAGGCTGATGCGCTGCTGGGAAGGATCCACGTCGAGAACGATGGCGTCCACTTCGTCGCCCTTCTTGAGGAACTCGGACGGGTGGTTGACCTTGCGGTTCCAGGTCATGTCGGAGACGTGCACCATGCCGTCGATGCCCTCTTCGAGTTCGATGAAGGCTCCGTAGGTGGTCATGTTGCGCACCTTGCCGCGGACGCGGGCGCCCATCGGGTAGTTGTGGCGAACCATGTCCCACGGGTTGGGCTCGAGCTGGCGGATGCCGAGGGAGATCTTCTGGTCTTCCTTCTGGATGCCGAGAACAACGGCGTCCAGTTCTTGACCGACCTTGAGGACCTCGGAGGGCTTGGTGATGCGCTTGGTCCAGGACATCTCGGTGATGTGGACGAGGCCTTCGACACCGGGCTCGATCTCGAGGAACGCGCCGTAGGGGACGAGGTTGACGACTTTGCCGTGAACCTTGGTGCCGACGGGGAACTTGTGCTCGATCTCGTCCCAAGGATTCTTGGTGGTCTGCTTGAGACCGAGGGAGACGCGCTCTTTCTCGCGGTTGACCTCGATGATCATGACTTGGATCTCTTCGCCCTGTTTCAGGACGTCGGCCGGGTGCGCGATGCGACCCCAGCTCATGTCGGTGATGTGGAGAAGACCGTCCATGCCGTCGAGATCGATGAACGCACCGAAATCGGTGATGTTCTTGACGATACCCTTGCGGACCTGGCCGGGCTGGATGCTCTCGAGGAGGAGACGACGCTTGTCGCCGCGCTGCTGCTCGATGAGCTCGCGGCGGGAGAGGACGACGTTCTTGCGGAGCTGGTCGATCTTGATGACCTTGAAATCGTAGGTCTGGCCGACGTATTGATCGAGGTTCTTGGGCGGCTGGATGTCCACGTGCGAGGCCGGGATGAAGGCATCGACACCGATGGAGATGATGAGGCCGCCCTTGACCTTCGCTTTGACGCGACCGGTGGCGATGGAGCCTTCGGGGAACTTGGTGAGAATGTTATCCCAGTTTTTCTTCTGCTCGGCCTTGTCGAACGAGAGGATGGGCGAACCGTCCTTGGTCTCGAGCTTCTCGATGAGAACCTCGATGGTGGAGCCGATCTGGAGGTCACCGATGTCGATGAACTCGCTGGCGGGGATGATGCCTTCGGATTTACCGCCGATATCAACGGCGACTTCGTTCTGGCGGATTTCGGTGATGACACCGGATACGATCTTACCCTCGGCAAGCTGGCTGAGGCCAGACTCTGCGAGGAGTTGTTGCATGATGGAACTCATGTGCGTGTGGGACTAAGGACTGGCATCGCTCCGCTCCGGAAACGGCACCGGCCCAAAAACGACCCTTTCGGATCGCGGGTTGATGGTTGACTGACGTTTGAGGGCCGATGGGAGCGTCGCGACGAACACCGGCCGGACCAAAGAAAGTGTCGCGAACGGTCAGAATCGCCCGGCGCCACGATGCCCCGCAAGGGTAAACTTTGACGCAATCGCGTTTTATGCTTCCGGCCGTCAAACAGCATTTAAGCCGTCTGGCCGCCCGTAAAATAATCCCGCACCGCCTCGGCCACCGATGCGCGCGGCACCTCGTGTTCGCTGCGATCGGTGAGGTCGCGGATTTTTACGACGTTTCGTGCTAGCTCTTCGCCGCCATAGATAAGCGCAAGTTTAGCGCCCGACTCGGCGGCGGCCTTGAACTGTTTGCCGAACGCGAGATCCTTAAGCGGATACTCCACGCGGTAGCCACCCGCACGGAGGGCACGAATGTCGGCAAACGCCGCCGCCCGCTCCGCCTCGCCACCGATTACCATGTAGATGTCGGCAGTCGGGCCGAAGGTCGGCATGAGACCGCGTTGCTCAAGTAATAGCCCCATCGTGACGTC
>JAIYBI010000213.1 GCA_027488595.1 Opitutaceae bacterium
ATGAGTGACTGCCTGATCTGTTGTCGCGCCGCCGTTTCACGAACGATCCATAGCGTGACAGGGGCAAAAACTGCCATCGTGCAAGCGACGAGGACCCATGCCATCCAAGGCTGACTGTTTGGAGTGGCGACGGAAGCGTGGGGTGTGTCGGAGGCTTTCGTAGTGGGAGGGGATTCAAACATGTGCGGACGGTTACGCCTCGGACAAAACAGAAGCGAAGCAAGCACACAAGCGCGGGAGTAAAGTGAATCTGAAGAGCCGCGGGCACCGAAAAAACGGCAAGCCCGCGGTTTTGATTATGATTAATGGAAGCGGGGATGTTTGCTTGCGCCGGAACAACCCGTTGGCAGCCTAAACGGATACATGAGCAAGATCGAATTCAGCCCCTTCTTCCGTCTCACAACGATTCTGCTCCTATGGGGTGCTTCACCCGCGATCATTAACGCGGTGGAGAACCCATCCCCCGCGCCAATCGGTGCAGAAATCCAGTCCGCAGCCAAACCGTCCGCCGTCCACGACATTCTCGTGCAGGCTATCGGAGAACGGCGTCTGATAACGTTCACCTACAGGGGCCACCTTCGAGTGGTCGAGCCCCACGCCTACGGATGTAACGCCAAGGGCGACGCGATCCTGCTCGCCTTTCAAATCGAAGGGTCCAGCGCCTCGCGTCCACCGCCCGGTTGGCGGACTTTTTCGGCCGGCGCGATTGAGGCGCTAAAGCTGGGCGACCGTTCATTCGCCCAGGCCCGCGACGGCTATTCGCCCAATGAACTCAGGCTCTCACCGCTCTGGGCCGAAGTCCCCGCACTCGTGATCGAAGAGTAATCGGCGGCGGCGAGTGCTTGCCTCCGACCGCGATCAAAAATCGTGATTGAATACGGCCTCGACAAAATCACCGCGCCCGTCCCTTTTCCCAAACGTGAGCCTGCGCCGCATTATTACTTCGATTATTATTCCCGCCCTTGTTCCCGGGCAGGAAATCACCGCGTAACGCACTCACGAAACGCCGCCGATTTTCCAAGACCCCGGGCCTACGCTGCCCGGGGTTTTTGTTTTTACGACCTGCTCAATCCTACCCACCATCCCACCTTTACCCTCTCGGACCGCCTCCCCTTTCTCCATCATGAACACCGCCGTTAAAATCTACGATACCACTTTGCGCGATGGCACGCAGGGTGAAGGCATCAGCTTCTCCGTGACCGACAAACTGCTCATCACGGAAAAACTCGACCTCTTTGGCGTGGACTACATCGAAGGCGGTTTCCCCGGCTCCAACCCGCGCGACATCACGTTTTTCAACGAGGCCAAAAAACTCCGCCTCAAACACGCCCGGCTCGCCGCTTTTGGCTCCACCCGTCGCGCCGGTGTAAAAGCCTCCGAGGACGCCCAACTCGCCACCCTCCTCGCCGCCGAGACCCCCGTGCTCACGCTCGTGGGCAAGACGTGGACGCTCCACGTCACCGAGATCATCCGCACCACCCTGGAGGAAAACCTCGCCATGATCGAGGACTCCATCCGCCACGTCACCGGACAGGGCCGCGAGGTGGTTTACGACGCCGAGCATTTCTTCGATGGTTTCAAGGCCGACCCGGACTACGCCCTCCGCACCCTTGCCGCCGCGCTCAAAGGCGGGGCAAGCAACCTCACTCTCTGCGACACCAACGGCGGCACTCTCGTGGATGATTTTAAACGCATCGTCACCCGCGTGGTCGGCGAGTTCGGCGCCGACAAGGTAGGCGTGCATTGCCACAACGACTCCGGCCTCGGCGTCGCCCTGACCCTCGCCGGCGTGGATGCCGGCGCCTGCCTCGTGCAAGGCACCGCCAACGGCTACGGCGAGCGCACCGGCAACGCCAATCTCTTCACCGTCCTGCCCAGCCTCTTTCTCAAAATGGGCCGCACCGCCCGCTGCGCGCAAAACCTCGCCCAGCTTCGCGAGCTTTCGCTCACCTTTGACGAGCTCGCCAACCTCAAGCCCGACACCAAGACGCCCTACGTCGGCGCCTCCGCCTTCGCCCACAAGGGCGGCCTCCACGCCAATGCCGCGCAAAAGGTCAAATCCTCCTACGAGCACATTGATCCCGCCCTCGTCGGCAACCGCACCCGCGTGCTCGTCTCCGACATGGCCGGCCGCAGCTCCATCGCCATGAAGGCGAAGGAACTCGGCTTCGAGCTCGACGAAAAGGCCCCCGAAATGAAGGCCCTCATCGAGCAACTCAAAGACCTCGAATTCCGCGGCTATGAGTTCGAGGCCGCCGACGCTTCGCTCCAACTGCTCATCGCCCGCACCATGGGCCGCGCCAAGGCATTTTTCGAGGTGGATGGCTACCGGGTCATCGTTGAGCGCAACTCCGCCGGCCAGCTCGTCGCCGAGGCCACGGTGAAACTTCGGGTCAACGGCGAGGTCCGACACACGGTGGCCGATTGCAGCGGCCCGATTGGCGCGCTGGACAAGGCCCTTCGCCTCGCCCTGGAGCCCGCGTATCCACAACTCCGTGACGTCACGCTGCGCGATTACAAGGTCCGCATCCTCGATGGCCGCAACGGCGCCAACGCCCGCACCCGCGTCCTGATCGAGAGCGGAGTCGAACATCGCGTCTGGGGCACGGTAGGCGTGAGCGACAACATCATTGATGCCTCCTGGGAGGCCCTGGTGGACGCGGTCAACTACAAGCTGGCCCTCGTCTGAGGCACCTCCGTCGTCCTACCGCTCCGGCTGGGGCAGTCGGAAGGTCGCGGCGCAGGCTGCGACCGCTAGCACGGCGGCGACCGCGTAGAGTGCCTGCGAGCCGGCGGTCCAGTAGAGGATGCCGGCGCAGATGGGCGTAACGGCGCGGGCGAGCGAACCCAGCGAACGGTAGATGCCCAGCACGCGGCCCTGCTCTTCCGGCTTGGCGTAGAGCGAGATAAGGCCCGTGTTGGCTGGGTTGATGAGGCCGCCGCCGAAGGCAAGGGCGGCGACGCCGGCGTAGAGCATGGCTGGAGTTGTTGCGAATCCAACACCGAGCAGGCCGGCGGTGGAGCAGATCAGGCCGATGGCGAGCAGGCGTGTTTCGCGCACACGGCCGACGAGTTTGCGGACGATGTAGCCCTGCGTAATGATCGAGCAGACGCCGAGGAAACCCATGAGTTTGCCGTTGTCCATCGGGCCGTAGTGGAAGCGCTCGGCGCTCAGGAAAACCAGCGAGGTCTCCATCGCGACGAAGGCGAGTTGGTAGAGGAAGCCGACGAGGTTGGCCCCGCGCACGGCGGCGTTGTCGAGGCCGAGAATGGCGCTGATCGGATTGCGCAGGCGCGGCTCGGCGGAGCGTCCGGCGGCGGCGGGCGCGAGGGTTTCGTTAAAGCGGGCGCGGATCCAGACAAGGTTGAGCAGGCTCAGGAGAAACGCCACGAGGGCGGGCACGGTGAAGGGATTTACGCCCCAGCTCGCGAGCTCCGGCCAGGTGGTTAGCAGGTTGAACTTCGCGCTCAGGGCGCCGACGAGCGGCCCGGTGACGAGGCCGAGGCCGAAGGCGGCGCCGACCAGGCCCATGGCCTTGCTGCGTTCGGAGCGGGAGGTGACGTCGGCCACGGCGGCGGTGGCGACCGAGAGATTACCGCCGAAGAGTCCGCCGAGGATGCGGGCGACGAGGAAGAGCCAGAAACTGCCGCTGAGCGCCCAAATCAGATAGCTGAGCGCGGTGCCGGCCACGGTGTAGAGCAGCACCGGGCGGCGACCCACGCGATCGGAGAGGCCGCCCCAGAACGGAGAGAAAACAAACTGGAGCACGGAAAACACCGACGCAATGATGCCGCCGAAGAGCACCTCGGGCAGGTGGGTGGTGTTGCCCAGTGCGGAAGCGAGGGCGTTGATCTGGCCGAGCAAAGCGCCGAGCACGCCATGGTTGCCATCGGCATCGAGATAGAAACGTAGGAGATCCGGGCCGAGCGGGAAGACGATGGAGAAACCGATCAGGTCAATGTAGAGCGTCAGGAAAATGACGCCGAGCGAGAGCGGGCGTTTGGAAGCGGCGGCGGGAGCGGAATGAGACACAGGTAGCGGAGAGAATACGGGAAATTGTCGAATGACGAATTCCGAATGACGAAACCAGCGCGGGCAGGCAGGCGCGCTCAGGCGCGCTTGGTGAGTTCGCGCGGGGTTTGCTCGATGGCGGGGAGAGCGGTGGCGAGGTCTTTCGTGCCTTTGGCTCCGAGCTCTTCGAGCCGGCGGCCAGCGGGAAGGATGCGGCCCTCGAAGGAGCTGACCGCCTGGTTGTAGGACTTGGTGGCGGACTCTAGAGCGACCCCGACCTTGGCGAGGTGTTCGGTGAAAACGCTGACGCGATCGTAGAGTTCGCGGGCTTGCAGGGCGATCTCCTCGGCGTTGCGCGAGGCGGTCTCCTGGCGCCAGCCGTAGTGGGCGGCCTTGAGCAGCGCGATGAGCGTGGCGGGAGTGGTGAGGAGAACTTTTTTAAGGATGGCGCGTTCGAGCAATTCGGGGTCGGCCTGCAATGCCCCGGCGAGAAACTGGTCGCCGGGAAGAAACAGCACGACGAACTCGGGGGCGGGTTGAAATTGCTCCCAGTAGGCCTTGGCTCCCAGGGCGTCCACGTGGCCACGAACCTTCGCGGCGTGGTCCGCCAGGCGGGCGGCGCGGGTGGCTTCGTCGGGGGCGGAGGCGGCGTCGCGG
>JAIYBI010000403.1 GCA_027488595.1 Opitutaceae bacterium
ATTGGCGTGCTGGGTTTCAGACTCAATAAATTCAAAATGTGGTCCGCATTGCCGCACCTCACGCCAAAACCGATCCACTTCAATCACCCAACCGTTCACAAAGCTGCCATCCGGTTCACGGTATGCCGGCAATATATCATGAAATGCCACCTTACCGTTAGGTGCCAGGAACGGCAAATAGGATAGAAAGTCCGCCTTGACCCCGTCGTAACGATGATCACCGTCAATAAACAATAAATCAATCTTTCGACCGCCAAGCTTTTGCTTCAATTGATCCAGGGTCGAAGCAGCGTTTGAGCGACCGTGTATGGCATGAAGCTGAAGCGCTGGCCGCGTAAAGGCTCGTAACCGGGCCGTGTTACGGACAAAGAAATCGATTCCCACGAATACCTCTACGTCAGGCGAAGAATTACACAGCAAATAACTGGTGCCGGATCTTGCCACACCCACTTCCACAACTACCTTGGGGCGAAGAGAAGCAAGGTGGCCTAAGAACCCGCACATTTCAGTCTTTTTCTGACACGAGTAAAAGACCTTGTTTGCAAAATCAAAATGTGCCTCGGCAGATGAGCATTTTTTATACTCTGCCGCCAAGAGTCGGTGTTGTTTAAGATTACTGCGGAAAGCAAGCGACCGCAATAACTCCAGTGGCATGTATATCCACTTCTTCATGTGAGACGGCAAGACCATATCGGAATAGTGTATCTAAAGAGTAAATGTCGCAATCAATCCGTCAAAGATGCGCAGATTTCTAGACTGCTTTAAGGGCATCGAAATCCTGCGATATGAACAGACTGAAAGCAATGCTTAACGAGCTGGTTGCGGTCAGGGCGAAAGATGTTATGCCCGGAAGCATAGCCACGCCTCCTGCACACCAACAGCGATCGGTGGCCGGAGAATAAAATCATGCGTGCCCGCTGAGTTAGGCAGCCAATCGCACAGCCTAAGCATTCCGACCAAACAAAACGTTGACCCGCGCCTGCATCCACTTTCTTACCGAAGGCGTATTCCGCTCAAAAAGCCAATAGAGCCCATAGGCATACAACAAAAAGAGCCCGAAAAGCCCCGCATAGATCGCAAGCGCCTGAACCGTAGGCTGCACTCGCTTGGCCCCCAGAAACGTATACCATACGAAAGCCATGACCGAAAAATGAGAGACGTAGAGCGTATAAGAAAAGTCCGACATTCGCTCCGCCGCCTTGGCTAGCCACGCGCTTGGTAGGCGACAGCGCGACATGAAAAAAAGCAGTGGCGCAAAGGCGAGCCCGAGCCAAAGATCCGACACTTCAGCCATTCGGGAACGATGAAAGACCAACGCGCACCCAGCCAATGTTGCACCGAAACCACCCCAGACCCATGTAGGCGAAAGCGGGTAGCGTCTCACCAAAACGTAAATAGCTACACCCATGCACCATACAACAAAGCCAGAGCGCATACCGGCTGGCATCGCCCAAGCAATCCCCAAGGCCAGCACCAGGCACAAGGCACGCCTCGCGAGATATCGCGTATGCCGTGCCCGAACACCCCAAAACAAGAGTGGAAACAAGACGTAATACCAAAACTCGTTAGCCAAGCTCCAAAGAGGCCGGTTATCACCGAAGACCGGCACAAAGATTGTATGGAGAAAAAGTAGGTTTGCACCGAAAACGGTAACACCTAATTCAACCGGACTAGGCGGTGCTGTATTAATTGGGGGGTTGAGAAGGCCAGTTAAATAAGCGGCTCCGCCTGTTTCTGCACCAACTCTATTTATAATAAAAGTCAAGATTAAGCAGGGGAGTAAAACCGTCCATAAACGAGACAAACGCTGAACCAGATAGCGGGACCAGAAGCTTGTTTCTTTACAATTTAGAACTGACCCGCCGACAAGGTAGCCCGAAAGCACAAAAAAGACAACTACAGCTTGGTGGCCAAAACCGGTAAAATAATAGAATGCTTTTACGAAAAGTGAGGTTCCAACTAGATTTCCGTAATCTATAAAAAGAAGGGCCCTGAGATGACCACCTAATACAGCGAGTGCAGCAAAGCCTCGAATTAAATCTAATGCACTATTTTTCACTACTTCAATAGATTTATTACTCATTTCTCAAAGGCCATTACCTTAACTTTAGACACGCTTTCAAATCACGTGGTGAGGTCCTAATCCATTCTGCTATTTGCCCCCAAGGCCGCCGCCAACCGAACCAATCCAGACGAGCACGTTGCTTGGTTAAGAGTTGCTCAAACTCGGTGTCGTTTTTGAGCAGTTCCGCTACTCGCTCGACCGCCCTCTCCGGATCACCGATATCTAATTCAGGGAGAATTAGGAATGGGTTCCAGCAATCTGCTCCCCGACCCACAATGAGACAATCCATCGCCGCCGCATCTAAAGCGGCAAGACCGCCAAGAGGCCGTCGGCTTCGTGGAGCGAGAAGAAAACGGCAACCGGCAAGTTTCCGATGGTAGTCCGCCAAACTTCCCCCCGGCACCCCACCCTGTCTCCAGGCCAAGCCCCGATCCTCAAGCAAAGGCCCCAGCAGTGACGCATCTTGGTTGTCCTCCAGCATCACAGCGCATGCACTGGC
>JAIYBI010000520.1 GCA_027488595.1 Opitutaceae bacterium
AGACGCCCCTACACTCACGTCAGCTCCGAGACCAAGCACGCAGCACTAGCTGATTTGCCGCCCCTTTAACGAAGGCTTCAGAAGCTCTTGGGATCAGTGACCGTGCTGACAGGTAGTGGATTGCCGAAAGAATTACATCAAAACGCCGTAATTCTTTGGGCTTTGGGAAAATGCGTGGGCATCGAGACCGAGCGCTCTCCTTGATCCGAGTGACCTTGCCACCGGATGCAGCCGCATCCTTGCCGTTGAATCACATCTGAACTAACGAAGCTGAATTCCGGTTGTCCCAAGTCGAACTGGAGTCGTTGGTGAGGCATCTTCGCGGTGCCTAAAATCCAATTGAGACCATATCCCGCCGCCATTGCACCCGCAATGGTCGTCAAGTAACCGACTGCAGGAAGCTGAGGCGGGCCACCTTGCCAATATGCGGCGCCGTCATCTCCGCGTTTGATCGCGTCTGCGGCGGCTATTTCGCAGCGCTTTCGCTCCTCTGAAGGCAGCATCTCCGCGTGGAGTGCCAAGGCAGGAATTCGATCCTGGCAGTATGGGCACGGTTCTCCAACGCCGTAGCGAGCAATCTCAATCAGCTGCGAGGTAACGCAGCCGTTTTTTCCCCGTGGAAGCACTCCGGTGTCGATTGATGGCACTAAGTAAAGAGATGCGAGGTCACCCAAAAGAGATCGGCCGTGCAGTGTGTCGGTGCCACCAATTACCAAGTCACAACGTAGCAACTCGTCGATTACCGGGTCGTCGAGTCCGTTCCCCACCAGCGCAGTCACCTTTGCGCATGGGTTAATGCTACGAATCATGCGTGCCATGATCTCGACCTTGAATGGACCAGGTTCAGTGACATCGGCGATTGAAGAGCCGTGAACCCGCTCAAGATTTGATCCGCTGAATCGTTGTTCGTCGACGAGGACGAAATTGCCCACTTGGGCGCGTGCGAACGTTTCAACGGCGGGTGAACCGGTTCCGCTGCACCCGATGAATCCTACCGTGGCATCCCGAAAGCGAATTGTGATGTCTTGGCCAAGGAGTGCATTCCAACGCGCAAGAATAGGATTCTCGATGTCGGAAGGCGCGCCACTCGCGATCAGACTGCTGGTGAAGCGCTCCAAGTCAGTGCCGGCTACATGAAGATGAGTCACTGCCAACCATTCACCTCTATCGAAGAGGCGACCGCTAAAAACCAATCGGCCATCTTTGTCGAAATTCACTATCAGACTGAGGTAGGGTTGTCCCCTGCCAAATGGAAGGCTCAGCCGCGCAAAATAAACATCCATGTCGTCGTCGCTAGCGCTGGGAACGACTCCCCATCCTAAAGGATGGGAATGAACGAAGCCGATCCCAAGCGGAGTGGCGTCTCGCATCTCAACCGCGCGAGAAATGTATTCCGGGGAGAAGGAAACGATGTGGCTGGAGCGGGAGAGGTCGCCAGGAGCTGGGGGAACGAGATCAACCAGGGTCACCGCGACGCCCCATGACGTGCGACGGTATCCAAAAATAAAATACGTTGCCCACTCTCGATGGGGATGCCGTTGGAAAACCAGCCTCGTCAGCTTGCTCCAAAGGGGTTGTGCGGCCCTAACCCTGGCGGATTGGGCCGCTGTTAATGCAGGGAAGCGGGATTTCATTGGCGCGCGTGTAACCAATTCACCATCTCCCCGTAATAGGTGTGGAAGCCGTGAACGTCCTTATTCCACGGCACGCCGTTCCCGGTGTGGGGATGGATGGATTTCTGTTTCCAGCGTCTGCCGCCAATGATCTCGATTTGCTGCTCTGCCCCGACCGTGCAAGGGAGCAGGGGTGATCCCTCGGGGAGAAACGCGTTGTCGATGATGCCTCCTGGGTAGCCAGCAGGCACTTTCACGAGCACATCGGTGCTCGTCACGGGCAGGCCCAGCCTCACAGGCACATCGTGATAAATCACGGCCGATTCGCCGGCCAAGAGGGTGACGTTAGCCCCTCGGGCTCGTAGTTGGTCGATCTCCCGCTCCAGTCGCTCGGCTTGGTAACCGGCGTTTACGTTACACCGGATCACCTTGAACTCGTCGCCGTTTTGAACGCATACGGACTCGTCCAATCCAATCGCGACAGGTCCTTGCGGGGTTAGTTGCTCTACTTTGGTCTGTTCCGGATGCGGTTCGACCAGCGCTGCAATCTCGCGTCCGGTCATAGTGGATTTAACGCCGTCTTTCTCCGTGAAACGAAGGCGGTTAACTTTGATTGCCAGAACCGCATGGTGCTTTCGGGTGCGATACACGCATCCGAGTTCGAAGTTAGCGTTATCGGCCGGTTGAACGAGAAAGTCGTTCGGGGACTCGAAGTCGCGGAGCAGTTCGACTTCCGATTCTAATGCGAACAGATCTCGCAGCGACTGGCCGGTTTGGGACGGCTTTACCACTAGCTCCCAGCGGTCATCGACAACATATGCCATCTTGGCCGGTGCCGCGGGCGTGCCGCAACCTCCGCTGGCCCCTACCTTGTCGGAGTAGAAGACATTGCCATGGGCGAGATCAATCTCGTCGCCATCGACAATGATCGGATCGTGGTCGCTATTATGATCTCGATGCAGCGCTTCGTCGGCTGGGATCGCCCCCTGTGACCGAAGCACGGCGGCACGCACTTTGCGGCACGGCATCGGAATCAGGGTATCGTTGATAACTGCAGCCCACTTTGGATCTACGCCGAGGCAGGCAGATGAGGAACCCGCGGCAGTGCCGGGGGCGTCGTTGTTGGTGATGTTGGTCATAAATACGCGACGCGCGTTGAGTTTAACCGGGCCCGTTCGACAACGAACGGGAAACCAATCCCGGCGCCCAAAAGCGCGTCACTGTCCGCTACTGTTAGCTGATTTTAGCTAACAGTCAAGCCCAACTTAGAACTCCAGCTGCGCCCCAGCTTCAGGATACATCTCGTCCAGTCGGATTCGTGCGACTGCGGGGTTTACATCAAATACGTCGGCCAAATGATCTGTAGCGGCTGACCGACTTTCGCTCGGAAGGCCGCCACTAGAGTTGATCGATGTCGGTTTTAGGAAGCCCACGAGAGCTTTCTGAACTAGCACCTTGGGGAGAAGAAGTCCGCCGATCGCGCGGTTCGCTTGCCATTCCCACCAGCGGCCATCGTATGCGCGTTGCTTGCCGCTGGCGTATCGAATGTCTGCGTCACGGCAGAGAATCCGCTTTTGCCTTAGATCCAGATTTTCGTGCGAGGATTGCTCGATTCCGAGGCGTCCTTGATCCGGTGAAGGCATGAAAAGCGAAGTATGCATGAGGCCGTGACCGGCCTCATGGGCGACCGTCGAACGCTCCCGACGCTGACCTGACGTAGTTCCTTCGTTGATACGACTTGAAACTGCGATGGCCAGAACTGCCCCCTTGGGATTGAAAAGTGTGCAACCGAGCACCCCCTCGCCAAGATCGTCTCGGTAATCGACCGAGCAGCCAAATTGCTTTTCGACAAAACGCTCAATACGGATCGGCTCCGGCTCTGCGGGTAGCAGTTTCTCCTTCGCTAGAGCGTCCCGACAAATTTGGTCGATCTCGTCGATAGAGAAATGCAACTGCTGCTCAAACGGGCCAGATTTCGCGCGAAAGGATTTCATGGTGATTGCCGGCCGGTTAGCGGCTGCCACGAAGTTTTCGGGCCAGTTCCTCAGGTGTCATCTTCCCTGTCTTCACGTCCGTTACCGCAGCGCGAAATGCCATCCCTAGGTTGGGATTAGAATCCAGTATGCGTTTGAAGTCGGCGACTGACTCACGGTGATCGAGTTTCTTGAGTTCTGCGACATCGGCTTTGAGGCATGTCGCAATGCGAGCAAGCACATCATCTCCCGGGTAGCGTCTGCCTAACTCTACATCCGACATGAACGGCGCAGAGACCTCTACCTGCTTTGCTAATTCGCGAAGAGACAGGTCTGCCTTGTCCCGCAGATTTCGAATCATTTCACCCAGGGTAACTGCATTCATAATTGTAAGCTTACATAAGCAGAGATAGCATTCAAGAGCTTCCTCACATTCTTCTTCACGGCTCTACTCCAGTTAATCGCTAGGATTTTTTTCATAGCACGTCGTATGCGCAGCCCTTTCCCGTTCACCGCGGGTGGCCCCTCCGACGACGACTTCCGTTTCCGCTCCCGTCTCCAATTCGGCCCCCGCATCTCACTGTGGTCAGCCGATCACCCCCGAATCTCAGCGCTACCGCACAGCGGCGGATCAGCTCCAACCCACCAAGTGGCGCATCCCACGGGCCAAGTTTACTTCCATGCACGCCCACGCTAGCTGATCCCGATCTCCACCGTGGCCGCCGTCATCGTCCTGCTCAGCATACCACCTGCGACGCCGACCGTGCCGACACTGCCAGCATGATCGTGAACGCCCGCGCCTACCTGCGGCACCCGCAGCATGACCGCGCCTTCTTCAAACTTCTCGACCAAATTAATCTCCCCTAACTCCAACGTAGCGGTGACATTTAAAGGGCCGATAACTCACCGAGATCCGACGATGAAGCGACAGCTTTAAGGATATGCTCTGTGGATTTCAGGCTGGTTTAATTATGACAGAAACCGAGCATAGTTGGAGCATAGTTGACGCCCTATAATGTTAACTTACGAGATTTTTATTGAAATAACTTTATATCTTTATAGTCTGCTGAAAAGTAGTTTATGAAAAAAAATGAATCTGATAAAATTACGGTTCGATTCCGGGTCTTGCCACCACTTTTCAGCCCGCTGAACAATCACCGCGGGCTTTTTTCGCCCACCAAGTTCGTCCGCGAAACAAAATCCAGGAGACCGGGTGCGGACCACACACATGCTTTAAAGCGCGAATCACTCTGCCTCGTGGAATCGCTGTTTGGAGCAAGGGCACCATCCAAGTCAGAGACTCGACTTCTGAAAAAGAAGTTGGCCGGTCGCCTACCCCTAAGCGACCGGCCATTTGTTTTCTAGGTTACCCCAAAATGTCCCCGCTATGCGGGAACGAGGAGAGACAAAGCCATGCACCGGCCAAGGTCAACACTTTGTTTGAACTTTATGTTTAATCCTTCGGCCGTGCCATCACCAGTAGCGGTAACGCGCCTTCCACCGCCGGAATAATGAGACCAACGGTCCTTGGGCCTCGTTTACAATCCGCCCCGATTCACAGCCAAACCTCCCTGACCGCGCCTAGGTGAGCTCAGGGTCATGGTTTTCGTCACCTTTTCGACACTTATGAAAAGACACGGTTACTATGAAAATTTTTCGTGTGTTCGATAGGAAAGTTGTCACCCGTTGACAGCGTTTCGCGCCGTTTGGCCTTCAATCTGCTAAGCCGGTGACGACTCCAAAGTCCGCAATTCTCAACCAAACCACTTTTCTCCTATGCAAATCACCCTCCCGATCTCGTTCCTCATGGGCCAATCCCCCATGGAACTTTTTGTCCACGGCGGCATCATCATGTGGCCGATCTTGCTCGTTTCCTTTGTGGCCGTGACCGCAGTGGTCGAGCGCATTTTGTTTATGGTGACCGAGAGCACCCGCCGCCAACCCGCCTTGGTTGAGCAGATGCTGGCTAAGGTCGAGGAGGGAGACTCCGCCGGCGCAGTTGCCATCGGCGGCCAGAGCAAGGACTACGTTGCACGCGTTCTCGTCTACGCCCTCACCCATCGCGAGCACTCGCTCACCAACGCCTTCACCCGCGCCGCCAATCAGGAGCTCAACCGCTTCCAACGCGGCATCGCCGTGCTCGACACCTGCATCACCATTTCCCCGCTGCTCGGCCTGCTCGGCACCGTTATGGGTATGATGAACACCTTCGGCGCCCTCGGCGACGGAGACATCGCCGCCAACGCCGGTAAAATCACCGGTGGCGTGGGCGAGGCGCTCATCGCCACCGCCGTGGGTCTGGCCATCGCCCTCCTCGGCCTTCTTCCCTACAACGTGCTTAACGCCCGCGTAGAAGAGGCCCGCCACAACATCACGGACGCCGCCAACGCTCTCGAGCTCACCATCAAGAAGGAAGCCCACGGCCGCGCCTGATCGAGCTGCCCTTCCCTCTCTCCGCTCACCCAATCGTAAGCTCGCACCCGCACCATGGCAGGTTCATCCGGCGGCACAGGCCCAGGCGGCATGAAGAAGGCCCGCATCGAAATCATACCGTTGATCGATGTCATCTTCTTCCTGCTCGCCACCTTTGTCCTCTTCACCCTCTCCCTCAATAAGACCGGCGGTCTCGTCGTGCCTTTGCCGTCGGCCAGCACGAGCGAACCCCGCGATCCGGGCACCTCGGTAACCTTGACCATCCGCCAGGATGGCACCCTGGGTTGGGACAAGGAACCTATCACTCTCGACCAGTTCCTGATCCGCCTCGCCGCCTACAAACAGACCCAAGACGATCCCCGAGTGCTCATAAACGGCGACGAGAACGCCATGTTCACCCAGGTTCGCTACGTGGTCGATGAGGTGCGCAAAGCCGGTATCAGCAAGGTGCTCATCGAGACCCGCATCCGCGCCGATTAAAGGCGAAAACATCCCGATGTCCTCCGTATTCAGCAGTCCCATCCAACTGGCCCCGGCCAAGAAAGCCCGCATCGAAATCATCCCGTTGATCGATGTTATCTTCTTCCTGCTCGCCACCTTCGTTCTCTTCACCCTTTCGCTCAATAAGATCCAGTCCGTCCCGGTGAACCTCCCTCAAGCCAGCGCCAACGCTGCCAAGCCCGACGAGGACACCACCGTCGTTATCCAGCTTTCCGACGAGGGCACCGCCTACTGGAACAAAGAGCTCATCACCCTCGCCGAGGTAACTCCCCGCCTCGTCGCCTACAAGTCCTCCACGCCTACCGCTCGCGTCCTAGTCACCGGCGATGAACGCGCCCGCTACGGCAACGTCATCCGGGTCTTGGACGAGGTCCGCCTCGTCGGCATCAAAACCGTGACGATCGAAACCGCCTTCCGCGCCACCGGCCGCTGATCCGAACGCACCCGCCACCGACCCATGAGCCGCGACCTGATCATAGCCGTCTTAGTCTCCATCTTCCTCCACGGCGGACTGGCCTTAACCGGCCTCCTGCCCAAGGATAAACCCGCCGCGAAACCCGTCGCGGAGGAGATACCGACCATCGAGATAATGACTCCTCCTCCTCCCGAGCCCGAGGAGCCCGAGATCGTCGAAAACACCACCGACGCCCCTCAGGAAGTCGCCACCCTCGCCCCGCCGATGCAGGCCGACTCTATCAGCGCCGTCATTGACTCCCCTTTCGTCCAGCAAATCCAGGCGCCTCCGCCTCCCGGTCTCAACCGTTCGGTCGGAGCCATCACCATCCCTACCGGACGCCCCGTGACCGGCTCCGGCGGCAGCAGCTTGAAAAACGTATTCGACCTCGCCGCGCTCGACCAGCGACCCGAGGCCCGCGTCCGCATCAAACCCGTTTATCCCTTCGAGATGCGCCGCTCCGGTCTCAAGGGCGAAGTCGTGGTCGGTTTCATCGTTGATAGCAACGGCGACCCGCGGGAGCCCTACATCGTGCGCTCGAGCAACTCCGGCTTCGACGAGGCTGCCATCCAGGCCATCATGAAGTGGAAGTTTAAACCCGGCAAAAAAGGCGGCGCCGCCGTCAACACCCGCGTGCAGCAGCCCCTCAACTTCAACTTGGACGCGTCATGAACCTTAACCGCGCGATTTCCGCCTGCCTCCTCGCCGGCCTCCTCCTGCTAGCCGTCCAGCCCTGCGCACTGCTCGCCCAGGGCGCCCCCGACGCGCCAAAGAAAGAGATCTCCGAGAAAATCTCCTCCGAGCTCGGCCCCCTGCAGACCTTTATCGGAGCCAAGGACTACGTCGGCGCCCTCGCCCTCGTCGAGCGCCTCATCCCGCTCGCGGCCGCCGACAGCTTCGACATGTTCGTGCTGTCTCAAGTGCAGGCGCAGATTCTCCTTACCCAGGGTAAGCTCATCCCGGCCATCCCCGCGATGGAGCGAGCCAACCGCCTGGGCGAAAAGTTTCCGCAATTCACCGACGCGAGCTCTTCCGTCGAGCAGCTCTACGTCCTCGCCCAGCTCTACTACCAGCGCGGCGAGGAGTCCAAGGTCCCCGCCGTTCGCCTGGCAGACCTGGAACGCGCCCTGACCATGATCAACCGGTGGTTCCAACTCAGCCCGGCCGGCACCGGCGAGACCCGTCTTTTCGCCGCCTCCCTGCTCTATAACCTCGCTACGTCAGACCCCCAGAAGACCGATAAAGTCCGCATCGAGCAGGCCATTGAACAGGCCAACCAAGGACTGCTCCTCTCCGTAAAGCCCAGCAACCAGCTCTACCTCATCCTGCTCGCCTCCTACCAGCAACTCGGAGATTACGCCCGCGCCGCCGAGCTCCTCGAGGTCATGGCGTCTCGCCCCGACTCGAGCGCCAACACCTGGTCCCAGCTCCAGTCCATCTACCTCACCGCCGCCGCCGAGTCCAAGGACCCCGCCTACGCCCTCCGTCAAAACATCCGCGCCATCCTCACCATCGAGCGCGCCCAGACCCGCGGGTTCCTCAACACCCCGAAAGACCACTACACCAAGGTCGCCGTCCTGTTTAACATCCAGCAATTCAGCCTGGCCGCGTCCTTGCTCGAAAAAGGCCTCGCCGACGGCACCCTCGAAAACCAGAAGCGCAACTGGGAACTCCTCGCCTCCGCCTACCAGCAGACCAACCAGGAAGATAAAGCCGCCTCCACCCTTGAGCGCGCCCTTAAAGCCTTTCCTTCGGACGCCGCCCTCGAATTCTCCCTCGCCCAGTTCTACTACAACTCCGGCCGCGTCGCCGAAGCCTACACCCGCGGCCAGTCCGCCCGCGCACAGCCCACCATTGAAAAGCCCGGCCAGGTCTCGCTCTACCTCGCCTATCTGGCCTTCGAACTTCAGCGCTACGACGAGGCCGCCAAGTGGATAGACGACGCCCGCCCTCGCCCGGAAGTCACCGCCGCCGCTCTTGATCCCCTCGCCAAGGCCGTCGCCGACGCGATTCGCGAGCGCGAAGCCCTCAAGTCCACCAAATCCTGATCCGCGTCCGCACCCACTCACCTCTCAGAACGCCGCCACCACCTTTCGCTCCGCGCACATGAAAAAAGTTTACTTCATCGCTCCTCTCGTCGCCCTCGCGCTGTTCATGGTCGTCTACTTCCAGCATCGCAGCGGCCAGATCGCCCGCGACAAAGCCAAGCAGGAACAGATCGTCGCCGCCCGTGATGCCAAACTCAAGGCCGAGCAGGATGCCCGCAAAGCAGCCATGGCCGACGCCGTCCGCGCCCAGGAAATTCGTAAAAAAGAGCGCGACGCCAAAGCCGCCCGCGAGGTCGTCGAAAAGGAAGCCCGCCAGGTTGCCGTGGATGCCCGCGACAAAGCTTACCGCGAACAGGAAAAACTCTCCCGCCAGATCGAGCGCGTGAAACTCGACCTCGCCAAAGAGAAAACCGAAATCTCAAAACTCGCCGAGACGCAGAAGGCCGCGGACGCTGAAAAAGCCTTCCTGCAAGACTTCGTGCAAAAAGCCCAGGCCAACGTCCAGTCCCTGCAGGCCGTCATGACCAAGCTCAACACCCCGCCGCCAGCACCCGTCACCCCGGCCAAGTAAATCAGCGACTAGCTCCTAGCGACTAGAGACTAGTCACCCGCAGCTCCCATCCTTCTGTCTCAGCCATGAACAAACTCTATCTTATCATCCCGCTTATCCTCACCATCGCCTTCGGCGGGATCTACATGCAGCACACCAGGACGGCCGCTGCCGAAAAGCAGCAGGTTCTCGCTGCCAAAGCGAAAGCCGACGCCGACGCCGCTGCGCAGAAGGCCGAGGCCGAACGCCAAGCCAAGGCCGACGCCGACAAACGCGAGTCCGACCGCATCGCCGAAGAGAAGAAGAAAGAAGACGATAAACGCGCCAAGTGGGACGCCGACAGCAAGCGCATCGCCGACGACACCGCCACCTTCACCGCCACCGCCGCCGAGCACGCCGCCACCATCAAGAAACTTGATGCCCAACTCACTGCCCTCCGCGTAGAGAAAGAAGCCGCCATAAAAGCCAACTTCGACGCCGCCCGCGACGTAGAGCTCGCCCGCATCCAGAAACGCACCGCCGAACTCGAGATCCAGCGCCTCGTCGAGATGGTCGCCCGCAAATCCGGCACCACCGCCGGTGTCGCCTTCGCCCCGTAATCGCCCCCTCCTGACCGTAGCGGAACGACGGAGTCGTTTCGTTCCGTCCGTAAAGTTGCGTCGTTTCGCTACGTCGCTCCCTTTCAATCACCATCCCGCCGCATCTGGGAGGAACCTTTCGCTTACGTGTCGGGCCGCACGGGGCTTCCTATGCGGCTTGCCTGTAGGGATGCCCGATGCGTCGGGCTGATATCGCGGTGCGACTGGTCAACTTACTTTACAGATTTTATGGGCAAACCCCGGTAACCCATGAGGAGGTTTTAGGCCAACGTCCTGTGACTTTCAGACTTTAACGCAAAGACGCAGGGGCGCAGAGATACGCAAAGATTCAACTCATTCTTGGTTCTTTGCGCCCTTTGTTTCTTGGCGACTTTGCGTTGGAAAAGTCTATTTTATAGGGGAAGTTGGTATTAGGCCGCTGCAAATTCAACTCCGGCCATCAAGCGCATCAGGGAATCTTCGCTGAAATCGGAACGGGGGACTTCTCCGGCGAGGCAACCGTTGCGCAGGACGAGGATGCGGGTGCACAAGCCGAGTAGCTCGGGAAGTTCCGACGATACGATGAGCAGCGCTTTGCCCTCGCAGGCCAGCTCGTCGAGGAGCGCGTAGATCTCGGCCTTGGCGCCGACGTCCACGCCGCGGGTGGGTTCGTCAATCAGCAAGACGTCGCAATCGCGGGCCAGCCATTTGGCGAGGGCGATCTTCTGCTGGTTGCCGCCGGAGAGGCCGCCGACAATCGTCTCCAGCGACGGGGCTTTGACGCGGAGGCGTTTTTGGTAGCGGTCGGCCAGGGTGCGTTCGGCGCCGCGGCGCACCCAGCCGAAGCGGGATAAAACGGGAAGCGACGCGAGGGCGGTGTTTTCGCGGCAGTTCAGGCCGAGGACGAGGCCCTGGCGTTTGCGGTCCTCGGGCAACAGGCCAATGCGCGCGGCGAGGGCGGATTCGATGGAGCGGGGGGCGATGGCGCGGTCGTTGACCAGAACGCGGCCGGTGGCGGCGGGGTCGAGCCCGAAGGCGGCTTGCACGGTCTCGCTGCGGCCGGCGCCGACCAGGCCGGCGAGGCCGACGATCTCGCCGGCGCGCACACTGAGCGTGATGTCGGAAAATTTACCCGGAGAGCCGAGTGCTTCGAGGCGGAGGCGTTCGGGGCCCGCAGGGCGGGAAAGGTGGGCGGGGGTTTGCGCGCGGAGCTCGCGTCCGATCATTTGCGAGACGACGCGGGCGGGGGTGGTGGCGGCGATGGCTTCGGTGGCGACGTGGCGGCCGTCGCGAAGGACGGTGATGTTGTCGCACAGCTCGAAAAGTTCCGACATGCGGTGGGAGACGTAGATGAGGGTGAGACCGCGGGCCTTGAGTTTGCGGACGAGGGTGAACAACTCGCGGGTCTCGCCGGCGGAGAGGGAGCTGGAGGGCTCGTCCATGACGATG
Source organism: Opitutaceae bacterium (assembly GCA_027488595.1). Lineage (GTDB taxonomy): Bacteria > Verrucomicrobiota > Verrucomicrobiia > Opitutales > Opitutaceae > IMCC26134_A. The sequence continues at coordinate 11,600 of JAIYBI010000520.1, forward strand.
ACTTGTGCGCCGGTGCCGACGGCGGCGGCGATCTGGACGAGCTGTTCCTTGCCGGTGGAGAGGGTGCCGATAAGGGCGTCGGGGTCGATGTCGGCGTGGATGGAGGCGAGCATTTCGCGGGCGCGCGCGCGGAGGGCGGGGCGGTCCACGAAGCCGGCGGCGCGGAGGGGCAGGTCGCCGAGGCAAAGGTTCTCGGCGACCGACATGTTGGGGCAGAAGGCGAGTTCCTGGTGCACCATCGCGATGCCGAGCTGGCGGGCGGCGAGGGGATTGGCGGGCGCGATGGGTTTGCCGTCGAGGCGGATCTCGCCGGCGTCGGCGGTGTAGACGCCGGCGAGGATCTTGCCGAGGGTGCTCTTGCCCGCGCCGTTTTCACCGATCAGGGCATGGCAGGTGCCGCGAGGGATGGCGAACGAGACCCCGTCGAGCGCGAGCACGCCGGGGAAACGTTTGGTGACGGACTGGAACTCGATGTAGGACACGAGCGGATACGGCGCGGTGGCGGCGGTTTAGCGCCTGGGGAGCCAGGTGTCCCAGTTCTTGGCGAAGGCATCCACGTTGTCCTTGGTGACAGGAATGAGGGCGCTCACGTCCACGACGGCGACGGGGTCCTTTTTGAGAACGATCTTGTTGATGAGGTGCTCGACGGAGCGGTAGCCCCACTGGTAGCACTGCTGGGCGAGGAGAACTGGGACATGGCCGGAGCGGATGTAGGCGAGCTGGGCGGGTAGGGCGTCCACGGATACGCACTGGACGGTGCCGGGGGCCCACTTGAGGGCGTTTTCGGTGAAGAGCGGCCAGCCTCCGAGCATGGCCCAGCCGGTCATGGCGGGATTGGCCTGCATGACCTGCTCGACCTTGGCGGCGGAGTCCTGCGGGGTCTCTTTGTGGTAGTAGACGTCGCGGATGGTGATGCCGGGGTATTTTTTGGCTTCTTCGCGGGCGCCCAGGACGCGCTTCTGGAGGTTGGGGGCGGTCTGGTTGCCGGCGAGGATGGCGACGATGCCCTGGCCGTTCATGGCCTTGGCGAGCTCAGCCATGGTCTGGCGGCCGCACTCGATGTCGTCGACGCCGTAGGTGACGAAGCGTTTGGAGGCGGGAGCGTCGGAGTCGAAGGTGGCGACGGGCACGCCGTTCTCTACGGCGCGGTCAATGGTAGCGGTGAGTTTGTTGGCGTCGGTGCAGGAAACGGCAATGCCCTCGGCGCCGGCGAGCACGAGTTGCTCGATGGCCTCGGCTTGTTTCTGGGCGTCTTCCTCATTGGGGGTGCGCCAATCTATCTTGATTTTGAGGCCGTGTTGTTTGCCGAGGGCCTTTGCGGCGTCCTCGGCGCCGACGCGGGCGGCCTGGAAGACGGGGTTGCCCTGGGATTTGGCGACGAGGCCGAGGGTGATCTCGCGCTCGGCGCGGGCGGGGAGGACGAAGGCGGCAGCGGCGAGCAGGCCGGCCGCGAGTTGGAGGAGGCGGGTGGTTTTCATGGGTAGTTCAGGGACGGGGAAAGGGGCGGGGCGATGGAACTCAGGCGCGGGTAAGACGGCGCTTGGCGAGCCAGGTGTTGACGTTGTCAAGGACGACGGCGGCGATGACGACGGCGCCGATGATGATCTGGCTGTAGTTTTGGTCGATGCCGAGGATGACGATGCCGCTGGCGATCATCTGGATGATGAGGGCTCCGAGGACGACGCCGAGGGCGGAGCCGCGACCGCCGGTGAGGCTGCAACCACCGACGACGGCAGCGGCGATGACGTTGAGTTCGTAGCCCTGGCCGTCGCCCGAGGTGGCGGCGCCGTAGTAGCCGAGGGAGAGGACAGCGGAAACACCGGCGGCGAGACCGGCGAGGACGTAGACGCCGAGCTTTACGCGGCCGACGCGGATGCCGCTGAAGCGGGCGGCCTGTTCGTTGCCTCCGATGGCGTAAACGCGGCGGCCGGCGGCGAGGCGCGAGAGATAGATCCAGCCCAGCGCGGTGACGAGGACCATGACAAGCAGGGGCACGACGCTGAGGCCGTTACCCATTTCAAAGCGCACAAACTCGCGCAAGTCGGCAGGGAAACCGCCGATGGACTGGCCCTTGGTGGCGACGAAGGCGATGCCGCGCAGGATGGCCATGGAACCGAGGGTGATGATGAACGGGTGCACTCCGAGGGCGACGATGAGGCTGCCGTTGGCCAGGCCGCAGAGCGCGCCGGTGGCCAGGCAGACGAGCACGCCGAGAGCGCAGGCGGCGAGCGGGGCAAGGGCCGTGCCTTCGGGGCCGAAGTGGTGCAAGACCATCGCCCCTAGCACGGAGGCAAGCGCGTAGGTCGAGCCAACGGATAGATCGATACCCCCGGAGATAATCACGATGGCCATGCCGACGGCCATGATGGCGATGAAACTAGTGTCCTTGGCGAGCTGGGCGAGGTTCTGGGAGTTGAGGAACTTGTTCTTTTCCTCGAAGGCGGGGTTGCGATTGCCCCCGGAGTCAGTGGTGAAAACGCGTTGGCGGGCGCCGTCGGCGGTGCGCTCGAACTTCGGTGTGCGCACCGTGCCGGCGAAGGCGGTCAAAAGCACGCCTAGCACCAGGATGACAAGCAGCAAGCCGCTTTCCTGAAAGCGGAAGAGTTGACGGAGTTGTGGGGGCATGGAGGGGAGAGACCATGCTTTCGCATCACATGTTTAGAGCAAGTTCTCGCTGTGTAACGGTGTGATTTTCACCTAAGCTTCGCGCCATGCCGAAAGTGGACTGCCATTGGTGGCGAAAAGGAAAGGAGCGCATCGCTTCCGCACTCGTGGGCACACCACCCTCCACATCCCAAAACTTTCGCTTGCATGTCCGGCCGCGCGGGACTTCTTGTGCGGCTTGCCTGTAGGGGTGCCTGATGCGTCAGGCTGAGATTGCGGTGCGACCGGCCGCTCGACCCTTCGAACCTGAAACGGATTATACCGGCGAAGGAAACAGCGGGGCGGTGTTGTCACCGTGCGATTTTCGCACGGGCACCGTCCTCTTTTCTCCCCGGGAGTCCGATTTGGGTCGGGCCACAGTCACACCATGCGACTCCCGACACAGATCCTCCTCCTCGGCGCGATTCTCACCCCAAACGCCCGAGCCACCGAAGCTCCGCCCGCCGCCTCTCCCGCGGCGGCGACTCAAGCCGCCCCCGACACGCCTATCCAACTGGAGCCCGTCGTCGTGACCGCCGACCTCTGGCAAACCCCGCTGGAGAAAATCACCGCCAGCGTGAGCGTTTACGATGGCACCCGATTCGCCTCCGACGGCGTGCGACACTTCAGCGACCTCGCCGACCAGATCCCCAACCTCACGTGGACCGGCGGCACTTCCCGCCCCCGCTATTTCCAAATCCGCGGCATCGGCGAAAACTCCCAATACGAGGGCGAGACCCCCGACTCTTCCGTCGTCTTCAAGGTGGACGACCTCGACTTCACCGGCCTCGGCACCGTCGGCGGCACCTTTGACGTGCGCCAGGTCGAGGTCCTGCGCGGCCCTCAAGCCGGTGCCTTCGGCGCCAACGCCGCCGGCGGCCTCATCCAGCTCGTGACCAACGCCCCTACTCCCTACTGGACCGGCAAGGTCGAGGGCACCGCCGGCACCGATGGACTTTTCGAGGGCGGCCTCGCCTTCGGTGGCCCCCTGCTGAAAAAGGACCCCGAGAAACTCACCTTTCGCGTCGCCCTCCAGCAGCACACCAGCGACGGCTTCCGCATCAACGCCCTCCTCGGCGATAGCAACGCGCGCGACGAGTTCGCCTCCCGCGTCCGCGTCGCTTGGAAACCCTCCTCCGCCTGGACCTGGGACGGCACCGCGTTCTTCGCCAACGTGAACAACGGCTTCGACGAGTTCGCTTTGGACAACAACGGCACCCGCACCTTCAGCGACCAGCCCGGCCGCGACGAACAAGCGTCTCTCGCCGGCAGCCTGCGCGGCGTGTATTCAGGTTGGCAGGACGTCCGCCTCACCACCGTTACCAGCGCCGCCTTCACCGACTCGGTTTACAGCTACGACGCCGACTGGAGCGCCTGGACGGACACGCCCCCGATCAACCTCACCGACGGCTTTTCCGGCTTCGCCGACCTCCGTCGCGACCGCGCCACCTGGAGCCAGGAACTTCGCTTCGACTCCGTAGACAAAATCGACGCCCTCGGCTGGCTCGATCGCTGGACGGCGGGCCTCTACGCCGCGCAAATCTTCGAGGATGGCCGCTTCATCTCCGACTACGCCGAACCCGGCTTCGCCAGTCGCGGCATCATGGATACTGAGTATCGCTCCACCAACGTCGCCGCCTTCGGCCAGATCGGCCACGACTTCGGCACCGCCGACCGCCTCACCCTCGGCCTGCGCGTCGAGCGCGTGAACATCGCGGGCCGCGCCCAGAACGACGCCAACCTCTCCAACTCCGGCCCCTCGCTAGACCGCATCTCGCCGCACTTCGACGACACGCTCTTCGGCGGCAAGCTCACCTACGAGCACGACCTGCGCCCC
>JAIYBI010000377.1 GCA_027488595.1 Opitutaceae bacterium
CGCCCAGGTGGATACCTTTAACTCCCTCGCTCCTGCCGAACCCTATCGGATCACCCCCGACGATCTCGCCGTCCTCCTCACCATCGGCGACGCCGCCGCCCGCACCGCCACCGTCGAGATCGCCTTCACCACGCTCCGTCTCATCCACGCCCAGGGTATCGCCGATGCCAGCTACCTCGGCGGCGAACGCCCTTCAAGCGGCCGCCTGCGCGTCTTCCAGGTGATTCGCCCCGATGGCTCCCTTGCCACCCGCCCCATAGATAGTTTTGACGACGCCCTCACCTTTCTCCGCGTCAACCTTGCCGCCGACGAGCCCGACCGCGAGCGCTCCCTCGCCCTTTTTCGCCTTTTTCGCAACGGCGTCATTCCCAACCTCTCCTTCGACCGCGCCGCAACCGAGGCCAGCCAGCTCGAGGCCTTGCGCAACCTGCGCCCCGTCACCATTTCCGTCGAGCGCGGTCAGACCATCATCGAGCCCGACACCCGCGTCACCCCCGAACAATTCGAAACGCTCGAGGCCCACCGCCGCGCCCTCGCCACCGATAGCGCCAACGCCATGGACGAGAGTCTCCGCCTCGGCGGACGCATCCTGCTCGTGCTCGCCATGGTCGTCGCCAGCCTGCTCTACATCCGGCTCGAAGACCCCGAAACCCTCCACAGCAACTCCCGCCTTGCCCTGCTCGCCCTCGTCGTCCTGGCCAACCTCGCCCTGGTTCGCGGCACCTACGCCCTCGGCGGCTTGACCTTTTTTCTGAGCAACACCGGCGCCGCCTCCCTCCTGCCCTACATCGCCCCCGCCCTCATCGCGCCGCTCATCGTTGCCCTGCTCATCAATGCAGGCTCCGCCATTTTCATGGCTCTGCTCATCGCGCTTTTCACCAGCGTCATCTGGGGCGGCCGCCTTGATCTGCTCGTGCTCACTTTCCTCGCCTCCATGGTCGCCATCTACGGCGTCCGCCGCACCCGCAAACGCGGCCGCATCGTCCGCGCCGCCCTCGTCGGCGGCCTTACCATGGCGACCTGCATCTTGCTCCTCGGCCTCGCCGACCGCCTCCCGCCCTTGACCGTGCTCAAGCAGATGCTCGCCGGCATCTTCACCGCTCTGGCCTCCGGCATCCTCGTCGTCGGCCTCCTGCCTGTCCTTGAGCACCTCTTCAAGCGCACCACCGACATCACCCTGCTCGAGCTCACCGATTTCAATCACCCCCTCCTCCGCCTGATGCAGCTCGAGGCCCCCGGCACCTACCACCACTCCCTCGTCGTCGCCCAGCTCGCCGAAAACGCCGCCGCCGCCATCGGCGCCAATCCCCTCCTCGCCCGTGTCTGCGCCCTCTTCCACGACATCGGCAAGACCACCAAGCCCGACTACTTCATCGAAAACCAACGCGAGGGCATCAACCCCCACGACGTCAACAACCCCTCCCTCTCCGCCCTGATCCTCAAGGCTCACGTTAAAGACGGCATTGACCTCGCCCTGAAGCACAAGCTCCCCCGCCCCGTGCTCGACGTCATCCAGCAACACCACGGCACCACCCTCATCCGCTACTTCTACCACCGCGCCGTCTCCGCTACGAAATCCCCTGCGGCCAAAACCACCTCCTCCCTGCCCGCCCTCCCCGTCGCGAATTCCTCCGCCAATCCCCTGCCCGATCTCACTCCGTCTCTCCCCGGACTCGAACCCGCCCCCGTTTCCCAGCAAACTTACCGCTACGACGGCCCCCGCCCCCGGTTCAAAGAAAGCGCCATCATCCACCTCGCCGACGCCATCGAAGCCGCCGCACGTTCCCTCCCGAAAGTCAGCCCGCAACACCTCGCCGAGCTCATCGAACAGATTTCCCGCGATCGCCTTAACGACCACCAACTCGACGAAGCCCCGCTCACCCTTTCCGAGCTCGCCGACATCAAACGCAGCTTCGCCCACACCCTCCTGAACATGCTCCACGGCCGCGTCGTCTACCCCACCGCCGAATCAGCCCCAAAGCCCGCCTGAGCCACGCCCCTGCTCCATGCGCGAACTCACCCTCACCAACCGCCACCCGCGCCTCCGCCTCGATCGCCGCGCCCTCGCCAAAGCCCTGAACCACCTCGACGCCCGTTTCCGCTTCACCCCCGCCGACCTCCCCACGCTAAGCCCCGCCGGCCGTCGCCGCGCTAAACTCGCGGGCTGTAGCGCCCCGCCGGGGGAACTCTCGGTCACCTTCCTCACCGACCCCGCCCTCGCCAAACTCCACGCCGACTACCTCGACGACCCGTCCCCCACCGACGTCATCACCTTCGAGGGCGACGAAGCCCTCGGCCACGCCGGCGACATCTGCGTCTCGGTGGACACCGCCCTCGCCTACGCCGAAAAGCACGACGTCCGCTTCGCCGAAGAACTCCTCCGCTACGTCATCCACGGCTGGCTCCACCTCGCCGGCTACGACGACTTGCAACCCAAGAAAAAACGCCGCCTCCGCGCCGCCGAAGACCGCGCCCTGAAACTTCTCCGCACCGCCGGTCTCCTCCCCACCTTTTCCCTACGCCCTCCCGCCGCCATTCGTCATTAGTCATTCGCCATTCGTCATTTTCCCCCGCCCCCGTGTCCGGCCCCGCCCACCAAACCGAAGCCCACCTTCTCGCCAAGGTGCCGCACACCGGCAATCACCTCGTCCTCACCTGTTTCTCGCCCGCCGACGGCCTGGTCACCGCGCTTCTCCGCGTCTCTCGTAACCCCAAACCGGATACGCAACCCGCCCCCGATCTCTTCGACCGTCTCGCGCTCACCCTCCAGCACGGACGCAACTCCCCCGGCGACGGCCCGTGGTTCGTCCGCGAACACCGTCTACTCGCCCGCCACTCCGCGATCGGCCGAGATTACCCTACCCTCGCCGCCGCCTCCCGTCTCGCCCGCCTCGTCACCCGCAACCCAGGCCCGCAAGATAGCCGCGTCGCCGTGGACGCCCTTCTCACCCAAGCCTTCTCCGCCCTCACCCGCCCTGGCACCCGTCCCGAGTCAGTCTACTTCAAAAGCCTCTACTGCCTCTTCCGCGACGAGGGTCTTCCTTTGAAGCAGGAATGGTTGCCCGCCCTGCCCGCCCCAGACCGGGATCTCGTCGCCACCATGCTCAATCAGCCAGCCGACTCTCCCGCCGTTCCACTCGCCGATCTCACTCGCCTCGCCAAACGCCTCGAGGCCTATCTGGTTTCCGAACACGATCTCGTGTTGGACTAAACAAAACCGCGCCCCGCCTGGCTTCACTCAGACGCCGCCATTCAGGCGCGCCAGCCACTCATTCAGCGTCGCAGCGTCGCGCATGAGCGCCTCCGCGGAATCTCCCGGCACGAACTCAAGTAGCGCGTAACGATCACCGGGGAGCGCGCGTAGCTTTTTAAAAAACTCCGCCCAGCGCGCCTCGCCTTCCTGCAGCGGATGACGGTCCGCCGAGGTCGGCCACCAATGAAAAACGTGGATGTTGCCCACCTTCGGAAACACCGCGCGCAGTCCCGCCACACACTCGGCGGTCTCCTCGCCGTTGTGCGGTTGCCAGCCCATAAAAATGTTCGCGTGGTCCAGCTCGACCAGCAACTGGCTCGCGGACTCGTTCGTATCCGTGAGTGACCCGCCGTGAAACTCCAGCGTGATGCTTACTCCTACCTGCGCAGCCTGTGTGGCAATGCGTTTCAGATCCTCGATCACGGCCCAGCGCCCGTCTTCGTCCACATCCGCAGAGCCTCTCGTGCCGGGCCAGACGCGAATCGTGGGCGCACCGAGCTCCACCGCCGAGTCCAACACGTTGCGGAAGGGAAGGCCGTTCAGCTCGCTCCAGCCCGCCTTGTAATAGCTTCCGTAGGCCGCGACTTTGAGCCCCGCTTCCTGCGTGAGTGCACGCACTTCGCGCGCCCGCCCGATGTCGCCGTGCGGCACGTGGATATCGCCGCCCCACTCGATGCCGCGAAGATTCGCTTTCCGGGCCAAAGCCACCACTTCGGGAGGGGATAACTTACGGAACGTAACCGACACCAGACCGGGGTAAATCATGCGCTCGAGCTAAACCGGGCAACCCTGCCGCGACAAGTCTGCGTATCAGTGTGATCACCCGGCACCCGCTCAAAATCTACCAGTTGCACAGGCTGTCGGAGCCTACTTCCCCGAAGCCCCGCTGGCCGCGTTCTTCTTCGCTTCAATCGTCGCGCGCAGTTCGTTGTCCAGGTATCGCAACTCTTCGCCGAGTTGCGTGCCCGGGCCGGCATCAAGGTTCTGCGCCGCCAGTGCGGCGACTTCGCGCGCCTCTTTGTATCGGCCGTCGCGAACGAGATCCGCCAACAGCGGGCGGGCGATTGCATCGAAGAATCCGATGCCCGCCCCGCGTCCATACTCCCGGACAAGAGTTCGATAAAGTCGCATTTGCTCGTCAGACGTCAGAGTTGCCCGCGCCCGCGCCATCTTCTCCGCAATCTGCCCCACACTCAGATCGAGACGTTTGGCTTGGAACCGTCGCGCAATCCCGCGCTCTTCCTGCTCGGCCAACGCGATCTCGCCTCGCTGCCGCAAACTGGCCGCCAGCTCGCGGTAGAATCCGGCCTGGAGATCCGGGTAGGCCTGCAAGCCGCCCGCCGCTTCACGCAACACCGACTCGCGGGCCGCGCCGGACGCAGGAGTCGTCGCGAGCAACACGTCCCAAGCCGTCAGATTTCGCCGCTCCAAACCCACGGCGGCCCGCGCCGCGGCCGCCGCCTCGGCGATCCTTCCGTCATCGAGCAACCAGCGCGCAAAGCACCCATGCACCCGCGAGGTCCGGTAATCAGGCTGCCGCCTGAAGCCTTCGCTCATGAAAACCAGTTCGTGGTCCGATATCTCGCCCCAGGTCTGCGGGTCGTAGGCGATGCCGGTCACAAACTTCTGGGACTCGTAACGTCCGGCATTGAGTTCCCAGCGGCGGCCCGGGCCGAGATATCCGAACCAGGCATGTCGCGCGTCCTGCCCCGTGCCCGAAAACAGCAGGGTCGGCACGCCTCGCGCCTTCCCGGCCTGTGTTGCGAAATAGGCCTGATCCACGCAAATGCCGCCCACTTTCCTAATCGTCGGCAGGGCGTAGTCCGTCCCGGGCCATTGATAAATCCCGTCCACCGCCCTGACCGTGGTGTAGTTTATACTCGAATACGTCTCCGCCAGACGTGCCAGCGGGACCTTGACGTTGGCCTGCGCCCAGCGGAGCTCTTGTTGCGAAGCGGCCAGATCCACCAGAAAGCGGAGTTCGGCGGGGTCCAACTGCCGCAAGCGGTGAAGGCCTTTACCCTCGCGCTCCGTGGAAACAAGGAACGCCCAGGCATCTTCCGGCGACGGCAGCACGCGTGGTAAAACCTTCTCCGAAACCTGGCCGTGCGGCCAGTATGCCGGCGGGGAAACATCATAAACCACCGCCAATGCCAGCGCGAGCGACGCATACTCCTTGAAACGAGAGGGATCCTTTGCGCGCAACCGCTCCAGAATCGCCAGCACTTCGGGTCGGTAGTCCTCCGGGCGTTCAATCTCGAAGTAAGCAGTCGAAAGCTTACCGTCTGACAGCAGTTCCAACTGAAAATCGCGGGAAAGGCGCCCGTCCAAGGGTTCCGCCCCTGCGTCATCCGAGGCAAAGCGCCCCATCGGCAATCCCTCTCGCCGCATCGTATCGCGCCAGCGCGCCTGGAACGTGGCCTCGCTCTCGCCAAAAATCTCCGCCCAGCGCGCCGCATAATACCAAGACTCAGCCAGGGAAACCTGCCCTCGGGCGTAGAGTCCAGTCGCCGCCCGGCGAAGAGCCCGGGCCATCGCCGGCCAGCCATGTTTACGCGCACCCAACTCGATTAGCTCCGCCTCCGGATTACCCGGCGCTTTCCGCAACCATGACGCCGGGATGACTGGTCCGGCGGTCACGTCATCAGCCCGCAAAGCCGAGACGAATACCAAAACGAAAAGGGTTGCCAAGGCGGCCCGCCAATCACCGGTGCGGCGTCCGGCTCCAGAGCGCGTCCAAAATGAATGCATGGACCGGCGACCGGGGCGCTGGCGCCTCAGCGGGGATTTTCCACCACGAAACGGAATCCAACGTGCCGGGCGCGGTCCACCTTCGAGCGGATCTCGGTGGGGAGCTTCGCCAGTGCGTCGGGGTTGTCGAGATAGCTGCCGCCCGCCACTGTCGCCCTGTCTGTGTTTTCGGGCTCGTCCAGCCACTCGCCGAGATTGCCGAGCAAGTCGCGAAACCCGGCATCGTTGGGGCGCGCCGTATCCGTGGCACCGGGACGGCCGCCGTTCGCCGAGTTGCGCGTCTCTCCTTCGCCATTGCCTACGACCACGCGATACTCGTCGAGCGTGGGCAGACGCACCTTCAACCCGAGCATCCAGCCGAGGCGGGTGCAAAACTCGCTCGTGTCATTCCAGTTCACGGAGTCCACCGGCATGATGCGGCCGGGGTTGCGGCTGGGGTTGGTATTCATGACTACGTTGTAAAGGCTCTGCGGCACCTCGCTCACGAGCATCAGGCGCTCGTCAACCCCGGGGATGGCGAGGAGTCGTTCGTAAACGGTGTCCTGAAGCTTTCTGAGATCGGCCCGCTTGAGCGCGAGATAACTCAGGCGGATGCGCAACGCACCATCCACGTAACGACTGCGTGGATACTCAGTCGCCATCTTTGCAGTCAGCTCGGTGGCTTGGGGAAGTTTTTGTTCGGCCGCCACGACCCGGCGGCGACGAAGATCCTCGCGGATGGCCAGCTCGAGTTTCTCCAGCTCCTGGGCGTAGGGGGCGGAGCGGGCGGATTGGAGTTTGACGTCGAGCGCGTCGAGCCGGGCGGAGGATACAAAACGGCTGCGCGGAAACTCGGTGTTGATCTGAGCCTGCGCGTTATAGGCTTGGAGAAACGCCTTGGCCGAGCCTGCGTGGTCGGCGGAGGCCTCGGCGAGGTCGCCGGCCTTTTCCTGGTCGCCGACCTGCGTGGCCAAGCCTGCGGCGTTCAGCGATTCAATTTCTCCGCTGATTTCGGCAAGACCCGCGGTGTCCGCGTAGCGGGTGCGGGTAAAATCCCGATTTATGCGCTCCAAGGTGTCGCGCGCCACCGAGAATGCGGACAAGGCGTCGGTCCAGCGCTGCTCGGCCATCGCTTTCGTAGCTTTCGTTAAAGCGGCTTCTTTCTCCAAATGGAGCGGGTAGGCCGTCAGCGAGATGATAGACTGCTCAAGACTCGACTCGCGCACGTAGTTTTTAAACTTCGAGTCCGCCGTGCCACCGTTGATTTCGCGTTGGATTTTCAGGGCCTCCTCAAAACTTGCCTTCGCTTCTGTCAGGCGGTTCGCCGCCTGCGCCTCTTCGCCCTCGATGGACAAACGCTCGACCCGGCTCACCAGACGGCCGGCACGGGCGGAATCGAGCTGTTTCTCAAGGCGGGCGAGTTTGTCCTGTTGTGCATAGTCCGGCTTGGCTTGGGCACGCATTATCTTCCGCTGCTTCTCGATCGCACTTTCCATGATCGCAAACGCCTCGTCTGTAATGGTGCCGGCGGTTGCAAACACCTGATACTGTTTCTCCAAGCTTTCCACCTCGGAGGCCATCGCCGCCAGCCGGGGATCATCAAATGCCATCTCCGGGGCGATCGTTTCATCAACGCGGGACGGTCCGGTGGTCGCGAGGAAATACCAAAGAAAGCCGAGCATCAGCACGCCCGTCGCGCCGAGCACCCAGGTGCCGATCGCCTGCCAAATAAAAAAAATTCTTTGTCTGAACCGATGTGGAATCATGTAACGTGAGAGAGGAGAAAAGTAATCCGTTCGTAAAAAAGCAACCGCGTGCTCCGTGCCGCCCTGCGGCTCAACACGAGCCTTTCGCTCCCGCAATGACGTGCGAGCGCTCCGAGCCTACTCAACCGATGCGCGCGAGTTCAATCCCAAGCAAGCCCGCCGCCTTGGCCTTATCGCCCCGGCAGGCGTGAACCACTTTCTCGATGTAATGCTTCTCTTGCAGAGCCATGTAGGCAGCGAGCGTGGGCCACGAGGCGGGGCTCTTTATGCGGAGCGGCAACTGCTCGGCGCGGATAACTCTAAAATCGGTGTTACTGGCGATTTGGCCGACAACTTGGGCGAGCTCCGAAACATTGCCCGGCCAGTTGTAGGCTTTCACGACGGCCAACGCGTCAGGCGAAAACTCGATCAGCTTGGTCTCGAAACTGGGATTCGAGGCCTGGGCCGAGAAATGTTTGATCAGCACCGGAATGTCTTCCGGGCGTTCGCGCAGCGGCGGAATCTGCAAGGGCAGCGTCGCGAGGCGATAGAAAAGTTCTTCGTTAAAACGACCTTCCTCCATCTGCGCCTCGAGATCGGCGGTCGTGGAGCACACCACGCGGAAAGCTTGGGTGTGGCCGCGCAAAACACCCACCAACTCCTTCTGCATGCCAGCCTGTAACTGGTCGAGATTCTCAAGGAAAAGCGTCCCGCCGCTCGCCTGCTTGATCCACGGCCCGCCGGTGCCATTTTCTCCCAGCAGGTTGGAATGGAAATCCGCTACGGAGCTCTGCGCACAATCCACCCCGACGAAGGGGGCATCAGCAATTGTGCTGCTGCCGTGCAGCAACTCCGCAATGGTGGTTTTTCCCGTGCCGGCTTCCCCTTGGAGCAACACTGGATTGCGCACCGAAACTAGCTTTTTAATCTGCTGCAGCAACTTGCTGTGCGCCGCACTCGCTCCCACCAACTGCGAGTCAATATCACGCTGCACTACCGTCGAAACCGGCGCACCTTCGACGTGGCTCTCGGAGCTGAACCGGCGATACTCGAGCGCGCGTTTCAGGGTGCCTATCAAATCATCCACGCGGAAGGGCTTCTGCAGATATTCAAACGCTCCAAACTTCAGCGCCTGCACCGCGCTGTCGGTAGAGGCGTAGGCCGTCATGATAATCACGACCGCGGTGGGATCATAGATCTTCAATTGGCGCAGCAGGGTGATGCCGTCCATCGGCTTCATATCAATATCCGCCAGCACCAGATCGTATTTTTCCGCTTTGTAACGAACGAGCGCCTTTTCTCCGTCGGTAGCAAAAGCAGTGGTGTAGCCAATCGGCTGAATCACCGCCTCCAGCATTTCATGGATAGACAGGAGATCATCAACAATAAGGACGGACGGCATGGGGATAACGTAAATGGCCTACAGGGGTAGGATGGAATGGGGTATGGCAAGCCGGGACGCGCGATTATTTCAATCCGCCGGCCACCGCGCCAAGTTGGAAGATAGGAAGGAACATCGCCATCACAATGCCACCGACGACGACACCCAGGAAAACAATCAGGATCGGTTCGATCAGTGAAGTCAGCGACGATACCGTGGCCTCGGCCTCGACGTCGTAGAAATCTGCAATCTTGGTCATCATGCCGTCCACGTTACCAGTGGACTCACCGGCCTTCACCATGTGTTTCATCATGGGAGGGAAGTAGGCATTCGATGCCAGCACGTCGGAAACCTGCCCGCCCTGGCTGACGTGTTTGGCGATTTCTTGGCACGCATCTTCGATTTGCACTTTATTCGATGCCGCTGACACGATCTCCAGCGTGCGCAAAATCGGAACACCCGATCTAATCAAAGTGGCGTAAGTCCGACAAAAACGGGAAAGAGAAATCTTGTGAATCAAACTCCCGAAAATGGGAGCTTTCACCAGCATCGTATCCTTTATCCGGCGCCCCTTCGGCGTCGCGATGAACTTCTGAGTCAGCCAGAAGGCGGCGTAGATCCCCGCCGCCAGATAGAAAAAGTTGTGCTTCAGGAAATCACTCAGATCGATCAAGAACTGCGTAGGCGCCGGTAACTTGGCACCGAAGTCGGCGAACATCGCGGCAAACACCGGGATCACGAAAATCAGCAGCACGTTAACCAGCGCGACCGCCAAACCGATCACCGCGATCGGGTAGGTCATGGCTGACTTCACCTTTTTGCTGAGCTTTACACTGGCCTCAAAGTAGCCGGCCACCTTCATCAAAATCTCCGAGAGATTACCCGAGGCCTCACCGGCCTCCACCATCGAAATGAAGAGTGTATTAAAAGCCTTCGGGAAGAGTTTCACCGCGTTCGAAAACGAACTGCCCTGCGATATCTCTATGCGCACATCACGAATGATGACCGAAAAAACCGGGTCTTCGGTCTGATCCTGCAAGGCCTCCAAACACTGCACCAAGGGAAGACCGGCGCTCAGCAAAGAAGCCAGCTGCTGCGTAAAAATAGCCAGCTCGCCGAGAGGTAACTTGTATTTTTTAGCCTTCTTTTCAAAAGACTTCTGCTTGGCGATTTTCGACGACGCCGCGAAAGACGACTGCTTAGGTGTCTGGGCGGATTTGCTGGCGCCCGACGCAGGATTGGGGCGAAGGGATTGGCTCTGAACATTGGCGTTGCGCGTCGTGATAAATGCCATGACCAGAGAGTTGGGTAAAAAGAACCTTGGCCGCAACCATTTCCTGCCCTCATTCACCAGATGCGGTATCGCTCCCATGGCATTCCCTTTGGCCGGGGCTTAACGGCCCGATTGAAATGCCTCCAAACCCGCACAGCGTCAAAGGTGTGCTTGACGCCGAGCCCCGGTCATCACCATTTAACGCCGTGATCGCGGCTGTAGTTTAGTGGTAAAACTCC
>JAIYBI010000415.1 GCA_027488595.1 Opitutaceae bacterium
CGTCCCCCCGCCCGACTTCGCCTGGTGGCGCGAGGCTCGTTTCGGCATGTTCATCCACTGGGGCCCGTCGTCTCTCACCGGCCAGGAAATCAGCTGGTCGCGCGAAAAATACGGGAAAGAGAAATACGACGCGCTCTACAAAGAATTTAATCCCGTTCATTTCAACGCCGCCGCCTGGGTCGCCACTGCCAAGACCGCCGGCATGAGATACCTGGTGCTCACCGCCAAGCACCACGACGGCTTCATGCTCTGGGATACCAAGACCGATCCCTACAACATCATGAACACTCCGTTCGGCCGCGATGTCGTCGCCGAACTCGCCGCCGCCGCCAGCGCCGCCGACCTCCCTTTCTGCGTCTATTTCTCCCCCGGCGACTGGCGCGACCCCGATTGCCGCCACCCGCAAAACAACCCGCGCTTCGTCGAGCGCATGCACGCCCAACTCACCGAGCTCCTGAGCAACTACGGCAAAATTCCCCTCGTCTGGTTCGACTTCGACGGCCTCCCCAACCCTTCCCACCCGCGCGACACCGCCACCCTGCTCCGCACCCTCCAGCCGGGCATCCTCCTCACCAACCGCCTCGAAGCGCTCCACACCGACGAATCCCACGGCCGCGTCGGTCCCTGGGGCGACTACGCCACCCCGGAGCAATTCGTCGGCAGCTACTGCGACACCCTCCCTTGGGAAACCTGCATGACCATCGCCGGCCAGTGGAGCTGGAAACCCGACGACAAACTCAAATCCCTGCGCCAGTGCCTCGAAACTCTCGTGCGCACCGTGAGCGGCGACGGCAATCTCCTCTTCAACGTCGGCCCGCGCCCCGATGGTGAAATCGAGCCCGACCAGGTCGCCCGCCTCCACGAAATGGGCGCATGGCTCCAGACCAACGGCGAAGCCATCTATGCCACTCGCGGCGGCCCTTTCCTCCCCACGGGCGACTACTCTGCCACCCGAACCGCCCGCGCCCTTTACGTCCACGTCTTCGCGAACTCCCCCGAACAACTCGCCCTGCCCGCGCTTCCTCTCGCCGTCCGCACCGCCACCCGTCTCGACGGCACGCCCGTGGTCTTCGAGCAAACCGCCGCCAGCCTCACGTTCTCCGTTCCCAAAGCCTCCCGCGATCCCTCCGTCACCGTCATAAAACTCACCGTCGAGGGCGACCCGCTTGCCCTCGCGCTCATCCCGCCCGCCTCGACCTCCGGTTCCCTCGCCTACCGCCGCCCCGTCACCGCTTCGAGCAGCCACACGCCGCTGTTTATGCATCCTCCTTCCGCCTTGGTTGACGACAATCCCTCCACCTACTGGGTGCCCGGCCGCGACGAGGCTGTCGCCGAGTCGATCTACGGCAAAACCTTCGACCCCGTCCGCTTCAACCCCGCCCACCCTGTGTGGCTGCACGACGCCACCCTCGCCGTGGATCTCGGCGAGGTGCGCGAGGTCAAGCGCCTCGTCCTCCTCGAACGCACCACCCGCCTCGATCAGATCCACTCCATAAAGTCGTGGATTCTTGAATACAGCGATTCCGCCTCCGGCCCGTGGAAACCCGCCGCCGCCGGCGCCACCGTCGGCGCCCGCCTCGACCTGACTTTCCTCGCCCCCGTCCAAGGCTGCCACTTCCGCCTCACCGCCGCTTCCACCGGCCGCTTCTCTCTCACCGAATTCCAACTCTTTTAACCTCTCCATGATCACCCGCATCTCCACGCGCGACGCCCGCTACCCCATCGGCTCCGGCCACGGCTCCGACGCCATCCACAAGGATCCGGTCTACTCCTACGCCGTGGCCCTCCTCTACGACGACTCCGGCCACACCGGCACCGGCCTCGCCTTCACCCTCGGCGAGGGCAATGACCTCGTCTGCCGCGCCGCAGCCTTCTACGCCGAGCGTCTCGTCGGCCGCGATATCGAGGACATCATGGCGAACTTCGGCGCCGTCCAGCACGCCATGGCCGACGAGCAGCAATTCCGCTGGCTCGGCCCCCACAAGGGCGTCGTCCATCTCGCCCTCGCCGCCGTCACCAACGCCTGCTGGGATCTGTGGGCCAAAAAGCGCGGCGTTCCGCTCTGGAAACTCCTCCTAGATCTCACCCCCGAACAGGTCGTCGCGACCCTCGACCTTTCCTACCTCGAAGACGAGCTCACCGCCGCCGAGGCCCTCGACCTAGTGCGCACCGCCCTCCCTTCCCGCGCCGCCCGCATGCCGGTCCTCGCCGCCGGCTACCCCGGTTACGATACCTCCGTCGGCTGGTTCAACTACTCCGACGATCAGGTCCGCGAGAACTGCAAAAAAGCCCTCGCCGCCGGCTTCACCGCCATGAAGCTCAAGGTCGGTGCCAAGGACCCCGACCGCGATATCCGCCGCGCCCACATCGTCCGCGAGGTCGCCGGCGACTCCGCCCGCGTCATGGTGGACGCCAACCAGCAATGGACCCTTCCGCAGGCCATGGACGTCTGCCGCCGCCTCTCCGCCATCAACCCGTTCTGGATCGAGGAGCCCACCCATCCGGACGATGTCATCGGCCACCGCACCCTCGCCGACGCCATCGCCCCGGTGAAGCTCGCCCTCGGCGAACACGTGCCCAATCGCGTCATATTTAAAAACTACCTTCAACTCCGGTGCGCCGGCTTTATCCAGGTGGACGCCGTTCGCGTCGCCGGCGTCAGCGAATTTCTCGCCGTCAGCCTGCTCTGCAAAAAATTCGGCGTCCCTGTCGTCCCGCACGTCGGCGACATGGGCCAGATCCACCAGCATCTTGTCCTCTACAATCACATCGGCCTCGACCTCCCCGCCATTTTCCTAGAGCACATCCCTCACCTTCGGAAACACTTCGTCCACCCCGTCCGTGTCGAAAGTGGCGTTTATCGAACCCCTCAGGAACCCGGCCTTTCCTCCGACCTCCACGCCTGAGAAGCCCACGCCCCGCCCCCCCAAGCCCGACCAACACCATGCTCAACTCCATCGATATCACCGTCATCCTCGCCTACCGCTTCGGCGTGGTCGCACTCGGCCTCTGGGCATGCACCCGCGGCAGCCGCAAAAAAGCCCTCGCCGGAGGCACCCACGCTTCGGGCGACTCCACCGGCTATTTCCTCGCCGGCGGCACCCTCAAGTGGCCCGTCATCGGCATGGCGCTCTTCGCCACCAATATCTCGTGCGTCCACCTCGTAAGCCTCGCCCAGTCCGGTTTCGATACCGGTCTGCTCAACGGCAACTTCGAGTGGATGGCCGCGTTCACCCTCGTGCTGCTGGCCCTCTTTTTCGCCCCGTTCTACATCAAGACGCGCATTACCACCCTGCCCGACTACCTCGAGCGCCGCTACGACCGCGCCTGCCGCGACTGGCTCGCCGTAATGTCCATCGTATCCGCCGTTACCATACACATCGGCTTTTCCTTCCTCACCGGCGGCCTCGTCCTCGGGTTTCTGTTCCCTGAGTTCGGCGGCATCTACACCGCCATCATCATCATCGCCGCCCTGACCGGTCTCTACACCGTGGTCGGCGGCCTGCTCGCGGTCGTGCTGACCGAGACCGTCCAGACCGTCGTCCTCCTCGTCGGCGCCGCCGTCATCACGGCCGCAGCGTGGTTCAAACTCGGCGGCTGGGGCCCCCTCGTCGAGGTGCTGAACGCCGCCGGCACCCCGGAAAAACTCTCCATGCTCCGCCCCGCCGGCGACCCCAGCGGCATGCCTTGGTATGCCATCCTGCTCGGCTATCCCGTGCTCGGCATCTGGTATTGGTGCGCCGACCAGACCATCGTCCAACGCGTCCTCGGCGCCCGCGACGAGAACCACGCCCGCACCGGCGCCCTTTTCTGCGCCTTGCTCAAGGTATTCCCTGTCTTCCTTTTTGTCCTTCCCGGCCTGCTCGCCTTTGCCCTCCACCAGAAGGGTGCCCTCGATCTCTCCAGCCTTACCGTGGACGGCGTCGTCAACTCCAAGAACGTCTACTCCGCCATGATCGTCGAGCTCCTGCCCGCCGGCCTGCGCGGCCTCATCGTCGCCGCCTTGCTTGCCGCCCTCATGAGCACCGTCGCCGGCGCCCTCAACTCCATCTCCTCCCTCGTCAGCCTCGATCTCTACAAGCGATTCCGTCCCGCCGCCACCGAGAAGAAACTAGTCTTCATCGGCCGCATCGCCGCCGTCGTAGCCCTGATCGGATCCATCGCCCTCATCCCGCTTCTCAACCGCTACGAGAGCCTGTTCAACGGCCTCAACACCATCATCGCCCACATCGCCCCGCCGGTCACCTCCGTGTTTCTTCTCGGCGTTTTCTGGGCCGGCGCCACCGCGCTTTCCGGCCGCCTCACCCTCTGGTTCGGCTCCGCCCTCGGCGCCGGCGTCTTCGCCTTCA
>JAIYBI010000183.1 GCA_027488595.1 Opitutaceae bacterium
CGGGCGAGTATTGGACGGTGTCGCGCAGATCGCGGACCTGGTCCACGCCGTTGTTGGAGGCACCGTCTATCTCGATGACGTCGAGATGACTGCCTGCGGCGATCGAAAGGCAGGCGGGATCGGCGGGATCGAAGTCGGCGTTGGGACCATCGGTGCAGTTGAGGGCCTTGGCGAAGATGCGGGCGGTGGAAGTCTTGCCGGTGCCGCGCGGGCCGACAAAGAGGTAGGCGTGGGCGATGCGGCCGCGGGCGATGGCATTGCGCAGGGTGCGGACGACGTGATCCTGGCCCACGACATCGTCAAAGGTCTGGGGACGCCATTTGCGGGCGATGACTTGATAGGCGGCGGTGGACACGTGGACTTGAAAGCAAGCGGCGGAGGCGGAAGCGCAAACCAGAAACGCGGGCGCGGGAAAAAAGTGGCCAGGCACTCCACGGCACTGGGAAGAACGTCGTCACCGTTGCTGCCTTCCGGCCCTGGCGGGGTTCACGCGCCTGCCCATGCATGGCGCCTGGCCGTCGGCACCGTGCTTGGGCGTGCGGTGCAGTTCAATGGGAATCTTTTGCCAACTTTACTTCGGCGGACGGGGACGCAGGAGGGACGCCAACCGCGTCTCGCTCGCGGCGGAGAAACCGAGCGCGCGTTTAAGCATGAGGTCGCGGGCGAGCGGTTGTTCGTGTCGGCGCGAAGCGAGGTAGTCGCCCCAGCCCATCATGCCGTAGGCGGCCATCACCAGGCCGCTGGGCGGCACGGGCAGGTCGCTGCCGTAGAGAATGCGGGCGGCCAGATCCTCGTCTTCGCGGATGCGGCGCAATTGGCGCGGGCGGAAACGCAGGCTCAGGCCGGCGAGGGCGCTGTTGTCGCCGTAGAGATTCGGGTAACGTTTCGTCATGGCGACGAAGTCGTCGAAGTAGTCGGGGTCGAGCGCGATCATGCCGGTGCCACAGTGGGCCGCGATGCAGGTGACGCCAACGTCCAGCGCTTGGGTTAACATGCGCGGGGTGGCGAGGTCGGGGCGAAGCACGGGCATGGTGCGCTCGCTGCCGGTGTGGGCGAGGAGGATGAGGCCGGACTCGGCCATGCGTTCGAGAAAGGGGCGGTAGCGGCGATCGTTCCAGTCCATGTTCTGGCAATTGGGCAGGCATTTTAGCATCACCGCGCCGCCTTCGAGGCAGCGTTCCAGCTCGTCCAGCGCGTCGCGGCGCGCCGGGTGAATCGAAACGGCGGGCAGAAACTCGGGGTGCTTGCGAGCAAGGCCGAGCACGTAGTCGTTGGGCACGTAAAAGGAGCCGGTGTCGGCGATCAGGGTGCCGTCCTCGCGGTAAGGTTCCTCCTGTGCAAGGACCACCGCCGCATCGAGCCCCGAGTCGCGGACTTGAGCGCGCAGGGCTTCGACGTAGATGGTCTCAAAGTCCTCGCGCAACGCGGATGCGGGCAGCCCCATCGCGCGCAGCAGGATCGGCTCGCCGATGCGGGTGAGCCCGCGCGGACGATACCAGCAACCGGAGCCGTTTTTTCCCGTGCCGATGACGTGGACGTGGCAGTCTATGCGCATAGAAAGGAGCGGGTTATTCGGCGGGAATCTGCGGCGTCGCGGTCAGGGCGAGGTCCTTCGCCGCTTTGAGGTCGAGTTTTCCGGTGCCGAGCACGGGGATCTTGTCCACGCGCTTAACCACTTTCGGAATCCAGAGGTTGGGCAGACCTAGTTCGGTGAGTTTTGCACGCACCGCCTCGGCGGTGATTTCGTCGCGGGTGGAAAGGAGCACGAGTTGCTCGCCCTTGGCCGCGTCCGGCACGCCCATGACCACGGCGGCGTAGCCGTCGGTCTCGTCGCACCTGAAAGCCTCGACGATGCGCGCCTCGACGGTGCCGTGGGGCACCATCTCGCCGCCGATTTTAGAAAAACGCGACAGGCGGCCCTCGATGGTGAGAAAACCATCCTCGTCGAAACGTCCGAGGTCGCCGGTGACGAACCAGCCCTCGTGAAAGGCGCCGGCGGTCTTCTCGGGATCCTTGAGGTAGCCGGAGAAAACATTATCGCCGCGAAGCGCGACGATGCCGGTCTCGCCGGCGGGTTGGGGGAGTTTTGTATCCGGATTCAGGATGCGCACGGTCATGCCCGGCATCATGCGGCCGACGGTGCCGCGGCGGCGGCCGGGCTGGCGGGTGGCGGTCGCGGTGGGCAGCGCTGGGTCGGGCTGGTTGACGTTGGAGACCGGCGAAGTCTCGGTGAGGCCGTAGCCCTGCATGATCTCGATGTGGTATTTTTCGAGGTAGGTTTCGTAGAGGTCCATTGGCAGTTTTTCGGCCCCCGAAACGACCACCTCCAGCGTGCGCAAGTCGCCCGGCCTGGTCTTGCGCACAACGGGGCGCAGGAAAGTCGGCGCGCCGACGAAAACGGTGACGCCCTCCTCGCGGATTGCGTCCACGATTTTGCCGGTTTCCAGCGGGCTCGGCACGCTCACCACGCGGCAGCCTCGCAGGAGCGGATACCACATGGTGACGGTGAAGCCGAAGCTATGGAAAATCGGCAGGCAGGCCAGCATCACTGCCGTTTCGGGCAGGATGGAGAGCGACGAGATCTGCCAGCAGTTCGCGAGGATGTTGCGGTGGCTGAGGACCACGCCCTTTGGCTCGCCGGAACTGCCGCTGGTGAAGATCACGCCCGCCTCCTCGTGGTCGCCGTATTTCGGCAAGCCGAGCAGGGCGGCGAACCACTGATTGGGCAACACCCAGGCGGCGACGAGCCAGGGCAGCACGGCGCGTTTCCCGCCGAGGGCCGCCATCTCGGATTTAAAGTCGAGCGTGCGTTCCGGCCAGGGGAAGTTCGGCAGCTTCGCCTTCATCGCGTTGGCGGTGATGATCGTATCTATTTCGCCGATACGCAGACTCGATTCCAGCGCGGCGCGGCCGGCGGTGAAGTTGAGGTTGACCGGAACCTTGCCCGCGCAGACGACGGCGAGGTTTGTGATGGTGGCGGCGGCGCCGGGCGGGAGCACGATGCCGACTCGGCGCGAGGGCACGGTGCGGCGAATATGCCCCGAAAGCGCGGCGGCGGCGGCGAGCAATTGCGCGGCGGTGATCGGATTACGGTCGGCGGTGCGGTCCACGTATTCGATCCGGCCGGGGCGGCGCGCGAGGCGGCGCACCAATTCGCGGCCGAGGTGGCGCTTGAGCTGGGGACGTTCGGAAAACGCTTCGCAACCCAGATCGAGCAGCGCCTGGCGCACCGTGGCGGTCGTGGCAGTCTCCGCTGGGATCGGTTCGCCCCAGGCGACAAAGACATGGGTGCGCCGGACGCGGGGATATTTGAAGAGATACTTGTTATCCGAGAAGGAGAGCACCGAGCCCCACAGGCCGTCGTGCACCACGGGAATGACCGGCACGCCGGCCTTGCGTGCCATCAGCTCGAAGCCGCGCTCCAGTTTCATGAGCTGGCCCGTGCGCGAGATCGCGCCCTCGGGGAAGATCAGCACGAGTTCGCCCGCCTTTAGCGCGGCGGTGACGCGGCGCATGGTTTCGAGGGCGTTTGCGGGCGAGACCGGGATGGTGCCGGTGAGTTTAAAGACCAGGCGGAAGAACCAGTGTTCGCGCATCAACCCCTCGTGGCCGACGAAACGGATCGGCCTCGGACACGCCATTTGGAGCGCAAAAACATCTGCGTAGGAAATGTGGTTGGCCAGCAGGAGCGCACCGCCGGCAGGGATGCGTTCGGCTCCGCGAGAGCTCACACGATAGAGCAGGCGGGCCAATACCGTAACCGGCCAGGCTATCCACCAAGGAGCGTGGCAAGGAGTGAAAATGGGTGAATCGTTCATCGGAAATCAGGTGTTAGGTTTTGTATCCGCGTCGGGGCTCGTATCGGCGATAAGGTGCCGAAAGCGGTGGTAGGAAAAGCCGACCCAGAGAAGCACCGCGCCCAGGACCATGAAGGCGACGATGCGATAGAGCGCGGATTGCAGGTCCACAAAAAACACTCTCGGAATGCACAGCGCGAGGCCGGTGAGGCCGAGAAGACGGTAAGGCGCGGTGCGCAGGAGCAGCCCGCCGAGAAACCACACTGCCGCCGCCAATCCCCAGCCGACCGTGATGTAGGGAGCGACCGGACCGCGTTGCGCGACGCAGGCCAGAAACCAGAGCGCCAGCCCCGCGCCGCCGCCCAGCCAGTGTGCGCGCCGACGCGTGGCGGCCGACCAGGGCACGGGCCCGCCCGCGACGCCGCGGGGTAAAAGTGCGATCATTAGCGAGGCGAGGGCCGCACCGCCGAGCGCGCGACCCCAGCCGAGGTCCATCGGGTGGTTGATAAAGTTGAGCGTCGTGGCGCCGAGCAAGACCGTCAGCGCGATGCCTCCCTTTCGGGCCGAGGCGACCCCGCCAAAACGCAAAACTCCGAGGGCCGCGAGACTCACCGTTATGCAGGCGAGTAACTCGGGCAGCCCCGAAAAACCGCGTCTCGCAATCAGGGCGCTCAACACGGTGGCGAGTATCACCTGAATACCTGCGGCGTTGCGCAACCACCCGCTTTCGGAGGCGTCCCGCGTCGGAGCGAAACGGGTCCAAAGCCACGCGGGCAACCAGATCAGGGTGACCGCGCCGGCCAGCCAAAGATAGGAAAGATAGCCCAAGGGTGAGATACGCACCACCGCGGCCGCCAGCACGGCGGCAACACCCAGCACCCAAGAAGCGGGCACCGCAGCTCGCAGCCCGGGGCGAACGCCCAGCGCAAAGACTCCCGCTCCCGCTGCAGTCAGCGCCGCGACGAGGGCCGCGCCGTGAAACTGTGCGATCAACAAGCGCAGCGTCACGATCACCGCGAAGGTCACCTGCAAGGCCTCCATCAGGGACTGCGTCCGCGACGGCACGTGGTCCGCGCCTGCGTCCATCTGCCAACGACGAAGGACTGGCAGCGCCCACAGCGCGACTGCCGCGCCCGCAATCCAAGGCGCGGGCATCGTCGTCATGCGTTCACTCACCCACAGCCATACGCCGAGCCCCGCCGCCAGGGTTGCCAAAGCGTTCCAAGACCGACCGGCAGCCTTCGGCGCGAATTGTGTGAGCACAAGGGCCGCACCGGCTGTCAGGCCCAGTGCGATAGTGGTGGCGCAGAGGTTAAAGCAGGTAAGCACCGCGCCGATGACCGTGACGACGCCCGCAAGCAGGCTCCATTTCCGCCAAGCGTCGCGGCCACCGAGCACCCACGAGAGACCGCCGGTGACAACCAAAACGACCGCCGCGTTTACACCCAGATTTGAATCGTAGGCACCGCCCGACGCGTGAATCCAGAGCAGCCCGTTTGCGGCCAGCAAGGTCAGGGCGGCAGTCCAGCCGGCGGCTTCTCCACGACGAGCCCAACCGATTAAGGCGAACAGCGCAGTCAACCCGGTGAGCGTGGCGGGTGTCCAGCCGGCCGGCAGCCAGCTTGCGGCGGCGGCGATGGTCGCCGATCCGGCGAGGAACGCGGTGAACCGGGCGAGGTTCTGGCGCGAGTTAGCGTCGGGTATGAGCCAGCGTCCGGCTTCGGTTGCGAGCGCGGCCAGACCGAGCCCGAAGAGAGTCGCTTTGAGGGCGCCCAGCGAAAGGATTTCCGTCGGCGAGATGCCGTCGGCGAAGTGAAACCAGGTGGCGACCGTCGCGACCACGAGCGTGCCGCAGGCGAGCACGCGTGACTCCAGCCGGCGCGCGGTCCACGCCATCACCCAGGCCTGCACGAGTAATGCGATCGCGGTAGTGCGCGCATCCGCGATTTCGATTATGCCAAGAGTCAGTGCGCCGCTAGTTTTTGCGAGCAGCACCGCGCAGACGGCGTCGGTCTCAACCTGACGCGAGCGCAGCCACGCCATCGCCGCGAGCAGCGCCGCCGTGCCAAAGTAAAACTCCGCGAGGTCGCCGCGATAAAGCCACAGCGTGAGGACGACACCAGAGAGCACCGCGAGCGAGGAGTTGACGCCCTGAAACCAGCGTTCGCCGCTCGTGACCTCCGCCGAAGTTACTTTTACGCGCCGCCAGTCGCGCAAATAGAAGAGCACGGCCAGCGCGCCGATGCAGCCCCAGGCCCAGCCGGCGGCCGGCACCGAGTCGCGGTGCCAGGCATCTTGCCAGACGAGTGCGAGCAGACCGTAGGCGCAGGGCATCGCGACGACAGACGGTGCCTCCCAACCCTTCCGGCGTCGCAACCCCACCGATACCGACCCGAGCAGCCCCGCGGTGAGCAAAGCGAATTCGGCCAGCCCGCCGTTGCGTGAGAAGACCGCCGTCACGAAGCCGAGGCCCACGGCCAGGGTGGCGATGGTTTGCGAGCGCCGCCAAAGCGCGGCGGCCACGAGCGCCGCGACGGCGGCGATCTGCCAGCCCGCCGCCACCCAGACGCTGTCTATCACTTTGACGGCGGGCAAAGCGTAGCCCGCGTAAGTGGTGAAATAACCGAGCGCGAGACCGCTCGCGAATACGACGCCGCCGAAGGTCTCGAACTTGCGGGTGAGCCAGAGGCCTGCGGCGGAAACGCCGAGGGCGATGGCCGCGAGCTCGATGAATTTCACCCAAGCTGGTGTATTCAGGGAAACATACACGCCGAAGAACACCACGCCGATAACGGCGAGAAGCGCGCCGACGCGCGTAGCCCACCAGGCACCGAGGCGCACCTCGGCGTTGTCGTCGCCGGAGGGCGGCCAGAGTTGCAGTTTCTGCAGCCAGACTTTTAACGGCGAAGGTCCGGCAGGTTGGTAGGAGATACTCGCCCGAGGCACGCTCCGGGGTGATTGGAGGATAACCGGGGCAACGGGTGCGACAGGCAGCGGCGGCGGCAGAGGCGGAGGCTCGGGGAGCGGAGGCGGGGCCGGTTCGACCGAATAAAGGACCGCGTCTGCGAGGGAGGGCTCAGGGAGCGGCACGGGCGCGGCCGTGGTGACGGCGGATTCTTTTGCCGCCTCTTCGGTGGCCAGCCTGGCCTCGAGCAGCGCGATCTGCCGGCGCGTCTCGCCGATCTCGTGGTCAATGCGCTCTACCCGGCGTTTCAATTGCTCGAGTTCGTAGTGCGTGCTCATGGTCGGGTCAGGTTTTTGGGACTTGGTCGCGGTGAGGGGCTCTTTGGGTTTAGCGTTCCTCGGGCAACTTCCAGGTGGTCGCGCGGGTCTGCAGATCGGCGAGCAGGGCGAGCGCGGATTGGATTTGTTTTGCGTCCACGCCGGCGGTCACCTGGTGCACGACCTCAAGGTAGCGAGGCGCGATGCGGGCCCAGAGTTTGCGACCCTTGGGCGTGAGTTCTACCCGGTAGATACGGCGGTCGGCCGGGTCATCGGCGCGGCGAACCCAGCTGCATTTTTCCATGCGATCTATCAGGCCGGTGACGTTGGAGCGGTCCACCACGAGGATGTCGCCCAGCTCGCGCTGGCTGAGGCCGCGGTCGTCGGCGGCGGTGGCGAGGATGTTGAGGACGTTGTATTGCGGCGCAGTCAGCCCGTGGGGACGGAAGAGGCGCTGACTCTCATTGAGAAACAAGTCGGCGGTGGCGACGATTTCGTGAATCAATCTGGGCGTGAGATCGGTGCTCATGAGGCGATACCACACCGGCCATTTGTTGATATGTCAACTGTTTAGTTTATCTCTTAAGCCGACCGCTTCATTGCAGCGCTTCCGTCAATTGTCCGACAAAGCACTCGCCTTGGGTTTATTGTCCGCCTCGTTTGAGGCCGGGCATGTCACGTTCTCCTTTGTTTCCCCGTCCGCTGCTTGTTGTCGCTGCGCTGGCCACTGGCCTGCTCGGCCCGGCCGCGTCCGTTTTGCGGGCGGGCGTCGATCCTTTGGCACCGCCCGCCGGCTCACCGGCGGCGGCCACCTTTCCCTTGTTGCAGGTGGGCGGGAAGAGCTTTCGTGAAGTCCGGGTTGTTTCGCAGGATGCCAGGAGCGTTTTCTTCTGGCATAGCGGCGGGATGGGGTCGGCCCGTCTGCGTGATCTGCCGCCGGAGGTCCAGGCGCGACTGGGCTTTGATCCCCTCGCCGCCCCGCCGGAGTCGGCGGCTGCCGCTCCGATCTCTGCGCACACCGCACGTCTGCCCCCGGTCGGGCACATCCAGTCGGCCAACCAGAGGCTGGAGCGTTTGGTGAATGCGTTTGGCACGGTCGCTCCACTTGCGCCGGTGGTCTCGATGCAGGCGGACTTCGCCAGGCTCGATCTGGGCGTGAAGTCGCAGGGGCGGCGCCCGAGTTGTTCGGTTTATGCGTTGGTGAGCGCGCTCGAGTATCAGTATTTCCAACTACACGGGCGGGCGGAGGATTTCTCCGAGGAGTATTTGATCTGGGCGACGCGTCGCGTGCTGGGGCAGGTCGGGCGAGACGGCCTTTCGTTGCGCAACGCGGCGGGCGAACCGATCACCGATACCGGCTTCACTCTGCCCTCCGTCGCGCAGGCGCTTTCGATTTACGGCGTGGCGCTCGAAGCCGAGATGCCGGCGCGGTTGCGCCCGTCGAGCGATCCCGCCGCCGTGCCGGACCGGACTCTGATTGATCTCTCCCGTCAGCGCCGTGGCTTCATCATCGGTCAGATTCCCGGCGACGACACGGGGACTAGGCTCAACAATATTGTTCACGTTCTGAACGCCGGCTTGCCCGTGCCGGCCGGCATGCGCTGGGCGGACGACGCGCAATCCCGCACCGGTTTACTCGATATGCAGCCGCCCATTGCCAACGGGTCTCATGCGATCACATTTATTGGTTACGAGTCCCGGTCATGCAGTCCGGCGGACGCAGTGTTTATTTTTAAAAACTCCTACGGGGCAAATTGGGGACGCGGCGGTTACGGTCGGGCGACTTGGCGATACCTTGAGAAAAACCTGCTCGACGCCTACGTGTTCGATGTGCGCGGTCTCGGACTTGCGACCGGCGGCGGCTCCCGCTAAAACCGCGACCAGTTCCGCAGATCATCGGCGAGGTGGCGGAAGCCGGGAAAGTCGTATTCGAGGCGGCGCAAATCGCGGGCGTGGCGGCGGGCGGCGGTGGTGGCGTGGGCGATGGCCTGGGGCAGGTTGGGGCGGTCGGTGCCGTAGACGCGGGCCTTCAGTTCGCGGCGGGTGTAGGGCGTGCGTCCGGCTTCGCGCGCGGCGAGCCAGGCGGCTTCGCCGACTTGTTCGTCGAGCCCGCAGAGATACCAGGCCTCGGCGGCGGGGACGGCGAGGCCGATGGCGCGGAGCACGCGGGCGCGGCCTCGGGCGGGCGGGAGGGTTTTGGTGGCGCGGCGAAACGAAGCGCGCAACTGGCACATCCGGCAGCGCGGATGGAAGTAACCCGGCGCCTCGTGGGCGTCGGTGTGGACCTCGGTGTCGTCGGCATCCACGAGCACGACGAGGCCATCGGCGTCGGTGTTGAAGTGGAGGTGGCGGGCGATGGCGGGGAGAATTTGCAACACCGAGGGCCAGCCGCGCGCGCGAAGATTGGGCTGCACGCGAACAAAGGGTGCGCCGAGGACGGCCTCAACAAGGATGGCGAGCGCGGACTCGTCCACCAGTGACTCGCCGAGCAGGGCGAGTCGCAGCGGGCGGTGTTGACCGGGACTCATGACTCCTCGGGCACGCCGCCCAGAATACCGGAATACCAAAGGTCGCCGAGATTCGCGCCCTCGGCGAGCAAGTCGGCGAGGTCGGCGCGGTCGGCGAGGCGCGCAAACGTCGCGGCGCGGCCGACTTTGTCCGCGATAACGATTTCCTCAGGGTGGTCGCGGAAGAGGTCGAGCAGGAGTGGAGAGTGGGTGGTGGCGATGACCTGCACGGGCGCGCGATCGTGGCCGCAGTCGGCCGGATAACTCAGCCGGTAGAGAACGTCGCGCACGCCGCGCAGAAGGCGGGGATGGAGGCCGCGGTCGAGTTCCTCGATGCACACAATGGCGGGCGGAGCGGGGTCGTGGGCAAGGGCGAGCAGGGCGAGGGTGTAGAGCGTCCCTTGCGAGAGGTTGTCAGCCGGCACCACGCCGCCTCCGTCGCGCAGGCGCAGGCCGAAGGAGCCGTTGCGCGAAAGGAGCGTGAGTTCGTCGAACTCGGGGAAAAGGCGAAGCAGCTCCTCGCACAGTTCGGCGTAGGCGGCGGGGGCGCGTTCGCGGCGGGTGGCGAGCACGGCGGCGAGGTTGCCGCCGTGCGAGGCGAGTTCGCCGCCGTCGGATTGGCCGGCGCCGGTGGCGGCGATGGCGAGGTGGTCGAGCACAAAGCTGCGGAGTGTCAGCAGGCGGGTGCGCAGGCCGGGCCAGTCGTCCACGCCCTCGCCGCGCGGGAGCGGGGTGATTTGCAGGAGGTCGCAGGTGGACTCGTCCACGCAGGCGAGCACGGCCTCGAGCCCGTCGTGCGGCGGGTTGAAACGGAAGCTGATCTCGGCGGCCTCGGGCAGGCGATCGGCCTCGGCCACGGGCTCGCGCAGGGGCAGGCGGGCGAGGGTGCGCAGGCGGAGCAGGGCCTGGATGAGGCTGGTTTTGCCCGAGCCGTTTGGGCCGATGACGAGGTTGAAGGGTGCGAGCGCGAGCTGGGCGGAGCGCAGAGCCTTGAAATTGCGGAAGGCGACGGAGGCGATCACGCCGTCATGCTGGAGTCAGGGAGGGGCGAGGGCGAGTGAGGAATCAAAGTGGCGAGCCGGCGGACGCCGCTGGCGGGACGGGCGGCGGCATGTTGCGCAGATGAGTTCGGAGCTGGCGGGCGAATTGAAAGGATTTCCAGCAGTTGAAGAGGAGGAAACCGGCGAGGACCATGTTCCAAGTGGAGCCGCGATAGGCGCCGTAGGCGAAGAACGCGCCGCCGCCGATAAAACCAATCACGGTGGCGACAATCAGGCTGTTGGCCGGACCGATGAAATACCAGAGCACGGAGCGGAGAATCTGACCGCCGTCGAGGGGATAGACAGGCAGCATGTTGAAGATAAGGAGCAGAAGGTTGATGAACTGGAGGGTATTAAGCCACTCGAAGAGGTCGGGATTGGTGTCATCGAGTCCGCGGCCGGCGGCGACCCGCACCGCGAGATAGAAAACGGGCACGAGAATCGCGTTGACCATCGGGCCGGCGGCGATGCTCCAGAGTTGCGCGCCGGGGCGCTGGGGCGGGGCGACGTAGGCCACGCCACCGAGAGGCCAGAGCACGATCTGGTCGGCCTGGCCGCCGGTGGATCGGCAGGCGAGGGAGTGGCCGTATTCGTGCATAAGGACGAGGAGGAAGAGGGCGAGGTATTCGGCGACGTTCCAGACCGGCGAAGAGTATTGGTCTCCGCGGGTGGCGACGGTGTAGAAGGCAACGACGAACCACGACCAGTGGAGGTAGACTTGAATGCCGAGGAGGCGGAAGAGACGGATAGAACCCTGTTGGGTAGGCAGCATGGCGGAGAGCTACGGTGCGGCGAGGGCGCGCGGCAACAAGCTTCTCGATTGGCGGTCCTGAGCGTGGGATGACGGAATCAAGTAACAAGTCCCGCGTCGGTCAGGAGGGTTTGGATTAACGTGGTCTAAATGGGCGCTGTGTAATTGGCAGCTTGACATGATCGCGTCCGCACCGTGTTTTCACCCCTTTTCCAAATCACTCAGCCCTCGTCCCATTACCTTACATGGCCCTTAAAATCCGCCTCTCCCGCATCGGCTCCACCCACAACCCGATCTATCACATTGTGATCGCCGAAGCCCGCTCCCGTCGCGATGGCGCCGCCACCGAGGTGCTCGGCACCTATAATCCCCGCGCCAAGAAGGATTCCCTCACCTTGAACCTAGCCCGCGCCGACTACTGGCTCGCCAACGGTGCCAAGCCCACCGACACCGCCCACAGCTTGATCAAGACCGCGCGCAAGGCAGCCGCCGCCGCGCCCGCCGCCTGAGTCTAGACAAAACTCATCGCCCCTTTCGCGCCCCGGATTCATCATCCGGGGCGTTTTCGTTTCCAGCCATGCCGCTCCACATTGATGTGCTGACGCTTTTCCCGCGTATGCTCGAAGGCTTCCTCGCCGAGAGTATGCTTGGCAAGGCCTTGGAGGCGAAGCTGCTGGGTGTCGCCGTCCACGATGTCCGCGCCTGGTGCACCGATAAACACCGCAACGCCGACGACCGCCCCTTCGGTGGCGGAGCCGGCATGGTCATGAAACCCGAGCCCGTCGTCGCCGCCATCGAGCAACTGCAAACCCCCGGCTGCCGCCGCATCTACCTGACGCCGGATGGCACCCCTTTCTCGGAAAAGATCGCGCGCGAGCTCTCGACCCAGCAGCACCTCATTTTCCTCAGCGGCCACTACGAGGGCATTGATCAACGCATCCGCGACACCGTCATTGATCAGGAGCTCAGCATCGGTGACTACGTGCTCACCAACGGAACCCTGCCCGCCGCCGTCGTCATAGACGCCCTCGCCCGTTTCATCCCCGGCGTTTTGGGCGAGGAAAAGTCGTTGACACACGAATCTTTCACCGGTCGGCTTCTCGACTTTCCTCAATACACGCGTCCCGCCGAATTCCGGGGCATGTCAGTGCCAAAAGTCCTACTTTCTGGCAACCATGCCGAAATCGAAAAATGGCGAGACGCACGACGTGAGGAAAAAACCCGCCTAGTCCGACCCGATTTACTCGCATAACACACCACCCGCCATGAGCCATCCGATCATCAAAGAGATCACTTCCGTCCAGCTGCGCACCGTTCCGTCCTTCAAGGTCGGCGACGGCGTGAAGGTCCACACCAAGGTCCGCGAAGGTGATAAAGAGCGCACCCAGCTTTTCGCCGGAATCGTCATCGCCCGCAAGGGCCACGGCATCCACGAGACCTTCACCGTCCGCCGTATCAGCTACGGCGAGGGCGTGGAGCGTGTGTTCCCCGTCAACTCCCCGAATATCGAGAAAATCGAGATCGAGCGCGAGTCCAAGAACGTCCGCGCCCGTCTCTACTACCTCCGCGACCTCAAGGGTAAAGCCGCCATGCAGGTCAAGGCCAAGCGCTACGAGCGCCCCACCGCCGCCGCTACCGCCTAAGCGTTGCGTCGCCCGCGCCGTCCTAGCGACGACCGCACAAAAAAACCCGGAACTCACCTTCCGGGTTTTTTTGTGCCCCAACCCGCGCTCCTCCCCCACCCGCACAATCCCGTCCCATGAATCGGCCGCGTCACTGCGTGAGAGTTATTTCATAGGCTTTGAGCTTTCCCCGCCGCGCCCGCCGTTTCTAACTTCACCTTTCGTCTCTTCACATCCGTCCCGTCCGGCTCCCTTAACCTTAAACCTCTCCCTTAAACTTTTTCCCACTATGGCCCTCAACTTCTCCCTCCTCGCCGTCGCCGCCAACCAGGCCCGCGGTCTCGCCATGGACGCCGTCCATAAGTGCAGCTCCGGCCATCTCGGCCTCCCGCTCGGCGCCGCCGAGGTCGGTGCCGCCCTCTACGGTGGCGCGCTCTCCCACTGCCCCAGCGCCCCGCGTTGGCTGAACCGCGACCGCTTCGTCCTTTCCGCCGGCCACGGCTCCATGTTCATCTACTCGTGGCTCCATCTCAGCGGCTACGATCTGCCGCTCGACGAGGTGAAAGCCTTCCGCCAGCTCCACTCCAAGACCCCCGGCCACCCCGAGTTCCACGAAACCCCCGGCGTCGAGTGCACCACCGGCCCCCTCGGCCAGGGCATCGCCAACGCCGTCGGTTTCGCCGTCTCCGGCAAGATGGCCGCCGCCCGCTTCAACACCGCCGAGCACACCATTTTCGACAGCCACGTCATCGCCCTCGCCGGCGACGGCTGCATGCAGGAAGGCGTCGCCCTCGAGGCCATCTCCTTCGCCGCCCACCAGAAGCTGGATAACCTCATCCTCATTTTCGACTCCAACGACGTCACCCTCGACGCCATGGCCAACAAGTCGCAGGACGACGACTTCGTAAAACGCTTCAAGGCCCTCGGCTGGAATGTCCAGCTCATCAACGGCCACGACATCGAGGCCGCCGCCCGCGCCATCGCCAAGGCCAAGAAGGCCACCGGCGCGCCCAACCTCATCATCTCCAAGACCACCATCGCCAAGGGCATCCCCGAGGTCGCCGGCACCGCCAAGGGCCACGGCGAGGGCGGCGCGAAGTTCATCGACGCCGCCCGCGCCGGCCTCGGCCTCCCCGCCGACCAGCACTTCTACGTCAGCCCCGAGGTCCGCGAGCTCTTCGCTGATCTCAAGAAAAAGTCCGAACGCGCCTACAAGAAGTGGAAAAAGACCTACATCGAATGGGCCGCCGCCAACCCCGAGAAGGCCGCCCTCCTTGAGAGCCGCGCCGCCGTCGTCACCGCCGAGGAGTTGCTCACCACGATCCCGGCCTTCGCCGCCGACGTGAAACTCGCCTCCCGCGCCGCCGGCCAGCAGGTGCTCCAGCCCCTCGCCGCCCGTCTTCCCTTGCTCATCGGTGGCAGCGCCGACCTCTACGGCTCGACCCTCAACTACATCGCCTCCGACAAGGACTTCGAGCCCGCCAACCTCTCCGGCCGCAACATCCGCTTCGGCATCCGCGAACACGCCATGGCCTCCATCGCCAACGGCCTCGCCTACGATGGCATTTTCAAACCCTCCGTCGCCACCTTCCTGGTGTTCGCCGATTACTCCCGCCCCGCCATGCGCCTCGCCGCCCTGGCCAAGCTGCCCGTCACCTACATCTACACCCACGACTCCGTCGGTGTCGGCGAGGACGGCCCCACCCACCAGCCCGTTGAGACCATCTCCGGCCTGCGCGTCATCCCCGGCCTCGACGTCATCCGCCCCGGCGACCCCGAGGAGACAGCCGGCGCCTTCGCCGCCGCGCTTAGCCGCAACGATGGCCCCACCCTGCTCGCCCTCTCGCGCCAAGCCATGCCCATCCTCAACGAGATCCCCGTCGAGACCCGCCGCTCCGGCGTGCAATACGGCGGCTACGTCGCCATCCGCGAGTCCGCCGAGCTCACCCACATCCTGCTCGCCACCGGCTCCGAACTCTCGCTCGCCGTCGCCGCTGCGAAGATCCTCGGTGTCGGCGTGCGTGTCGTCTCCATGCCCAGCTTCGAGCGCTTCAAGCGCCAGAGCGCCGGCTACCGCGAGAGCGTCATCCCCGCCGCCTGCCGCAAGCGCGTCGCCATCGAGGCAGGCGTCACCGGCCTCTGGTATCAGTTCGTGGGTCTCGACGGCAAAGTCATCGGCATTGACCGCTTCGGCATCAGCGCCCCCGGCGGCATCGTTATGAAGGAACTCGGCATCACCGCCGACGCCGTCGTCGCCGCCGCGCAGAGCCTCTAAGGTTCCCCTTAAACCCTCCGCACCTCTCCAAGGGCGAACCTCACGCAGGTTCGCCCTTTTTGTTTTTCCTTCGCGACGACCCCATCCCCATCGTCAAACGTCCCGCCTTCTGATTGGCTCCGCCCTGCCCTCTCCTTCCGTGACACCCAACCAGCGCCCATCCCGCTCCGCCCGCATTTGGCCCACGCTCGCCGCCTGCGCAGCCAGCGCAGCCCTCGCGTTCGGAATCGGGCGCGTCACCGCCCCGAGTGGCGCCCAGCGGAAACCCCCCGCATCGCTTTCTCCGACTTCCGGCCAAGCCTCCCACCCCGCCCCGACCACTGCCACCAAACGCGCCGCCGCCTCGGTTTCCTCCTCGGGCAATGCCGCCGCCGCTCCGCCCGAGGCCAACGCGAAAAAGGAAGCCGAAATCATCGCCCTGCTCACCCGCTTCAAAACCATCAAGCACAGCGATCCCGGACCCGAGCTCCTCAGCCTTATCGCCTGGGCCAACGCCGCCAACGTGGACGAGCTTGAACTCTTCACCGCTCTGGGCCGGGAAATCCTGCCCGAGGGCAATTCCGGCCGTGAAATGATCCTGCCCCTCGCCTTCACCCGCTGGACCGATCTCGACGCACCCGACGCTTTCGCAGCCTACCTCGCTTTGCCCGAGAACGAGCGCACCTCCGATATCGCGAGGATCGTATTCAAAGGGTGGATGCGCAAGGGATCGCCCCGTGAAGCGATAGACCACGCCCTCGCCCTGCAGCGCACCGCCGGCGAAAACGATACCCTCGGCCAGGGCTTCGTCGGCGACCTGCTGGACGATTTGTTCAAAAGCGACCGCGCCCAGGCCGGGGAGATTGTAAACGAGTTCGCCGTCTCCGAGGACCCCGTCGAACGCCAGGCTGCCGAGCACGCCGCCGACGATATGATGGGGGAACTTTCCGACAACGAAGGCCCCGCCGCCGCCCTCGCCTGGATCAACCGGTGGCCCATCCCTGCCGCGCGCGACGAGCTCCGCTCTGAGTTGCTGGAACGCCTGCTCAACGGCGATGAGGCCCAACGCCGGGCCGGTCTCGAACTGTTCGCCAAAATGCCGAATCCCGAGTCCGGCACCATCCTCTCCGTAGCCCGGCAAAGAGCGTCGGCCAGCGTGCCGGAAGCCCAGACCTGGCTCATGACCCTGCCCCCTGGCGAGACCCGCAGCACCGCGCTCGACGGCGTGCTCGAGGCCATGGAGAACCAGGATAAACTGCCCGAGATCGCACCCTGGCTGGCCACGAAATCGCCGCACCCGGATTTCGACTCAGCTTACAGTCGGCTCGCGATGGCGGCGTTCAAACAACGCGAAGACTTCCCTGCCGCGCTGCAACTGGCCCGGCACGTGGTTGACCCCACCCACGCCACCCAACTTAAAAGTCAGATGATCGCCCGCTGGCTTGAGTTTGATCCCGAAAACGCCGTCAACATCCTCGGCCCGCAACTCGAGAAAGCCATGCTCGCGCCCGGTCCCTGAGGCCCGCCCCCGCCTCGACAATTCACTCGTGCGAGGTGCGTCGCAGCGGATACCGTGCAAGGTAACCGTCTGCCCATGACCGAACCCGGTAGCAACTCCACTTCCGCCACCACGCCCGCCACCGCCCTGCGCTCGCGGGCCCTCGGCATGCTGGTGCTGGCGACCGCGTTCTGGGGTTTGAGTTTCCCACTCATCAAGTCGCTCATGCTGCTGCACGCGCAGCTCGCTCCGGCGGCGGACTCGTGGTTCGTGACGATCTACGTGCTGGCTCCGCGCTTTGCCCTCGCCGCCCTGCTTCTCGCCCTCTGGCAATGGCGCGGCCTGCTCACCACCGGCATCACCCGCAGCGAATGGAAACAAGGCCTCGGACTGGGCGTGTTTTCCTCCGCCGGCATGATTTTTCAGTGCGACGGCATGCACTACACCTCGGCCTCGACCTC
Source organism: Opitutaceae bacterium (assembly GCA_027488595.1). Lineage (GTDB taxonomy): Bacteria > Verrucomicrobiota > Verrucomicrobiia > Opitutales > Opitutaceae > IMCC26134_A. The sequence continues at coordinate 17,153 of JAIYBI010000183.1, forward strand.
CGCCTTTCTCACCCAGTTCTACGCCATCCTCATCCCCATCTACGTCGCGCTGCGTTCGCGGCGTAATCCCGGCGCCGTGATCTGGACCTGCAGCGCCCTCGTGCTCGCCGGCGTGGCCATCCTCGGCCGTTTCGACTGGCGGGAGCTGCACCTCGGGCGCGGAGAGGTGGAGACGATCATCGCCTCCTGTTTTTTCATGGGACAGATCCTCTGGCTGGAGCGCCCGGAATTCGCCGCCAACCGCGCCGGCCGCACCTCCCTCACGATGTTCACCACTCAAGCGATCATCTACGTCGCGCTTCTACTTTGGCTCGCGCCGGCAGACACGTTCGCTACGTCGCTGATCACGCCCTGGACCTCGGGCCCGTGGCTGGTGCAAACGCTTATGCTAACCGTCGTCTGCACAGTCGGCGCCTACGGCCTGATGAATGCCTGGCAACCCAAGATCACCGCGACCGAAGCAGGCCTGGTGTATTGCGCGGAGCCGATCTTCGGCTCGGTCTTCGCCCTGTTCTTGCCTGCACTCTTTTCCGCCTGGGCACTGATCACCTATCCCAACGAAACCGCGACGTGGACCCTCCTCGTCGGCGGCGGCCTGATCACCGCGGCAAACATCCTGATCCAGCTCAAGCCGGTGCAGAAATCCGCCGTCTAGTCGAGCGGATGATCAAATGTCGCGACCAACGTCCACAACGGCGGCGCGGGTGTCGTCGGTGGCGACGTCGCGCTCGGAAAAAGCGCCCGAAGGGAAGAGACGGATGTGGCGGAAAACCACAAAGGCCTCGTCACCCGCCACGAGCTTCAGCTCGGCCAGGCGCACGCGTGAAATCTCGGCGTCAATGGTTTCCCCATTATCGGCCCGCACCAGTGCGATGCGCCCGTAGTTACCCGCCGAGAAGACATGCTGCACACTCACGCGAATGCCGTGCTGGCCGTGATATTCGCGGAGGATGTCCACATCGTGCGGGCGCACGTAGATCACGTCCTGGCCCGCGCCCGGCAGGCGGTGGCCGATGCCGGCGAAGCGGTTCACGTTACCCAAAAACTCGATGACGAAGGGCGAGGCGGGGCGGTCGTAAACCTCCTGCGGCGTGCCGACCTGCTCGATCTTGGCATTGTTCATCACCACAACCTCGTCGGCGAGTTCAAGGGCCTCCTCCTGGTCGTGAGTCACGAAAATGGTGGTTACGCCGATCTCCCGCTGGAAATGGCGGAGCCAGCGGCGGAGGTCCTTGCGCACCTGGGCGTCGAGCGCGCCGAAAGGCTCGTCGAGCAGGAGGACCTTGGGCTGCACGGCAAGGGCGCGGGCGAGGGCGACGCGCTGGCGCTGGCCGCCGGAGAGCTGGGTGGGGTAGCGGTTGCCGAGTTCCGGCAGCTGGATGAGCTTGAGGAGTTCCTGCACGCGGGCGGCGATGGCCTCTTTGGACTGGCGGACGCGGCGGGGCTGGACGGTGAGGCCGAAGGCGATGTTCTGCGCGACCGTCATGTGGCGGAAAAGCGCGTAGTGTTGAAAAACGAAGCCGACACCGCGTTTGCCGGCAGGGATGTCGGTGACGTCTTCACCGTGGAAATCAATGCGTCCGGAGCCGGGTTCGGCGAACTCAAGCCCGGCGATGATGCGCAGCAGCGTGGTCTTGCCCGAGCCGGAGGGGCCGAGGAGGGCGACAAGCTTGCCGCTGGGGACGTCGAGCGAGACGTCGTTGAGGGCGGTGTAGGCACCAAAGGTCTTGGTGATGTTACGGGCGATGATGCTCATGGGACGAAAGGAGCGAGGGGTGAATGGCTAGTGGCTAGGAGCTAGTTGCTAGTAGCTGGATCACGCGTGGCGGCGGGCGTGGGCCCACTCGACGAGGGACTTGAGGACGAGGGTGACGAGGGCGAGGAGCGCGAGGATGGAGGCGGCGGCGAAGGCGGCGACGAACTGATATTCGTTGTAGAGAATCTCGACGTGGAGCGGGAGAGTATTGGTCTGGCCGCGAATGTGTCCTGAAACCACGGATACCGCTCCAAATTCGCCCATGGCGCGGGCATTGCAGAGGATGACGCCATAGAAGAGACCCCACTTGATGTTGGGCAGGGTGACCTTCCAGAAGGTCTGCCAGCCGCTCGCACCGAGGGTGATGGCGGCGTATTCCTCGTCGTTGCCCTGGGACTGCATCAGCGGGATGAGTTCGCGGGCGATAAACGGGAAGGTCACGAAGATGGTGGCAAGCACGATGCCGGGCACGGCGAAGATGATTCTGAAATCCTGCTCGATGAGCCAGGCCTGAAGCCAGGGCAGCGCGGGATTTTCGGCGTCGAGATAGTGTCCGAGCCAGCCCTGCGCGCCAAAGAGCAAGACAAAGATAAGCCCGGAGATGACGGGCGAGACGGCGAAGGGAAGGTCAATGAGCGTGATGAGCAGGCTCTTGCCGGGGAAGTTGAACTTCGCGATGCACCACGCGGCGGCCACGCCGAAAACGAGGTTGGCGGGAACGGCCAGGCCGGCGGTGAGCAACGTGAGTTTCAACGCGTGCAGGCCGTCGGGATCATTCAGCGCGGCGACTACCTCGGCGCCCAACC
>JAIYBI010000551.1 GCA_027488595.1 Opitutaceae bacterium
CGCCGCCACCATCGCGCAGAGCGCAGCCCACGCCGCCCGACTCGCCGCCGATCTCATCCCCGCCACCGGTCGCGAAAAATTCGTGGTCCACAATCTCAACTTCCCCAACCCCTGCACCCCCGCCAGCGCCGTCGTCCGCACCGTGCCGGCCCGCGTGATGGTGCCCGGCCTATTCAGCCCCGCCGCCGACGACGGCACCCACCGTTTCGTTTTCTCCGACGCCATCGACCGCTCACCGCCCGGCCTCGTTACCGACAAGGCCACCGTCGCCGCGGGTCACATCAGCCACAGCGTGCTCGACTACACGCGCATCTGAAGGCGCTGCACGCTTGCCCTCCATCGCCCGTCCGCCTTTCGTTTCCCTCATGAGCGTCACTGAACTCCAGGACACAATCAGCCGCCTGAGCCCGCCGCAAAAACGCGCCGTGGCCCGATACATCAAGCGGCTCACCGAACAGGATTCTGCCGAAAGGGCCGCCAAAGTAGGTGCGCTACTCCGTAAAACCGACACCGGCCCACGGATGACTCTAGCCCAAATTAAGGCCCAGCGCATTCGCCCGGCCAGAACGTGAAACCTTACACGGTAGTCGTCGCGGGGCCGGCGATTTCATTTCTTCGTCGCTGCCCTCGCTCCGTTTTCTCCGAAGTTGAACTTCTCTTCGCCCGACTCGAACACGCTCCACACGAGCCGCCCGACCTCACGGAAAAATCAGACGAAGCCCGGCAACTTTCCCTGCGTTTCCTGAAGCGTTGCGCCGTGTCTTACTGGCTGGACGACGCCGTCCGCGAAATCCGGGTAGTTCGAATCGAACCCCTCGGACGTTAACCTTCCGCCACCATGTCAGCCCTCCTCACTCACGCCGCCACTTTGCGCGATGCCGTTGACCGCCTGCACTTCGCCCTGCCGGTCGCCTACACCTACAACCCGCTTCGCTACGCCTGGGAGCCGCACGCCGCCTACCTCACCCGCTACGGCTCGGGCCCCAAACGTGTCGTGTTCCTCGGCATGAACCCCGGCCCTTTCGGCATGGCCCAGTGCGGCGTGCCCTTCGGCGAGATCGCCGCCGTGCGCGACTGGCTGCGCATCAACGAGCCGGTTGATATCCCTTTCCCCGAGCACCCCAAACGCCCCGTCACTGGCTTCGCGTGCACCCGCAGCGAGGTCAGCGGGAAACGGCTATGGGGCCTCTTCGCCGCCCGCTTCGGCACACCCGAGGCCTTCTTCGCGGACCACTTCGTGCTCAACTACTGCCCGCTCGTCTGGATGAGCGAGAGCGGCGCCAACCTCACACCCGACAAACTCACCGCCGCCGAACGCGCCGCCGTGGACGCCCCTTGCCGCGCCCACCTCCGCGCCGTCCTCGAAGCCCTCCGCCCCATCCACCTCGTCGGCGTCGGCGCCTACGCCGCGCAAAAATTCGCCGAGATCACCACTCCCGCCGACACCTGGAAGATCACCCAAATCCTCCACCCCAGCCCCGCCAGCCCCGCCGCCAACAAGGACTGGTCCGGCGACGTCACCCGCACCCTCGTCTCCGCCGGCATCTGGCCCGCCTGATAACACCGAATCCCAAAAACTCTTAGATTTTAACCACGGATCAACACGGATGGACACAGATAAGGATAGGGCTGTTTGAATCCGTGTTCATCTGTGTCCATCCGTGGTTAACTCATTCTTTTGAAGGTTTGTCTTAGTCTAAAACCGAAGGATAACTGGGATAAGGCACCAGCTGTTTGTTTCATTCCCGTTCGTTTTCGTGTCTTTCGTGTTTTTCGTGGTTAAAAATCCGTCCCGCCTCCATAGCTTCCGCCGCTCATGATCGAAGTCGAAAACCTCACCCGCATCTTCCGCACTTATAAAAAAAAGCCCGGCTTCTGGGGTGGCGTGAAGGGTCTTTTCCATCGCGATTTTGAGGAGCTCGCCGCCGCTAAGGACATCTCGTTCTCCATCGCCGAGGGCGAGTTCGTAGGCTTCCTCGGCCCCAACGGCGCGGGCAAGACCACCACGCTCAAAATGCTCTCGGGGCTAATCTACCCGACCAGCGGCCGTGCCACCGTCGCCGGCTATAACCCCTCCAAACGCGAGACCGCCTACCGCCGCCTCTTCGCCCTCGTGATGGGACAAAAAAACCAGCTCTGGTGGGATCTGCCCGCCCAGGAATCTTTCCTCCTCCTGCGCCACATCTACGGCCTGCCCGCCGCCCAATACAAAGAAACCCTCGACGAACTCGTTACCCTCCTCGGCGTCTCCGAAAAACTGAACGTCATGGTGCGCGAGCTCTCCCTCGGCGAGCGCATGAAAATGGAGCTCATCGCCGCCCTGCTCCACCGCCCGCGCGTGCTTTTCCTCGACGAACCCACCATCGGCCTCGATGTCGTCTCGCAGAAAGCCGTCCGTAGTTTTCTGCGTGAGCACAACCGCAAGCACCGCACCACCATTCTGCTCACCAGCCACTACATGGCCGACATCCAGGCCCTCTGCGACCGCGTCATCGTGATAGACAAAGGCCGCAAGATCTACGACGGCGGCCTCGACCGCCTCGAAAGCGTCGGCGGCCGCAAAAAGATCATCAAGTTCCGCCCCGAGTCGCTCCCCTTCCCCGCCCTCGCCGACCTAGGCGAAGGTCGCTCCACCACCGCCGACGACGGCGAGATCACCTTGCAGGTTCCGAGCGATCAAGTCGTCGCGGTCTCGCAACGCATCCTCGCAGCCGGCCCCGTCGCCGACATAACCATCGAGGACGTCCCCCTCGAAGACCTCATCGCCGCCCTCTTCGGCCGCGCATAATCCGCGCGCACTCACCGCAGCGGCGAAGGATAGCGACCCTCCGCGATCAGCCCGGCGATCGCCGCCTGCACCCGTGGTTTGTCCTCGCGGTAGGTCACGCCAAACCACGCGTCCGACGTGGGCAATACCCGCACCGCCGCCGCGCCTTCCGCGAGGAGTTCGTTGACCGCGAAGGGCAGATAAAACTCCGTCTTCTCGCTGCCGCCGTGGAGCGCGAGAAAAGCCCGCCAGCGTTCGTCGATTTGCGGCAGGAAATCCGTCGTAAATCCCCAGCAGTTCATCGAGACAATCGTCTCGCCCGCGTAACGCCGGCCCGCACCGACTTCCGTTGCGAGGATGCCCGTGTGCTCCTCCACCCCGCGCAGGCGTCCGTCCGCCGCGACGTCGCACACGCCACGCGAAACCGCGCCGTGCTCGGAGAGCGTGTTCTCCAGCGCAAAGCCGACCATCGCGTATTCAGGGGTCACCGTCGCGCCCGCTCCACCCGCCGGAGTCGCGCGCAAAAAATCCGCCAGCACGCGGAACGAGGCCGCGCCGTAAAAGTCGTCGGCATTCACCACCGCGAAGGGTCCGTCCAGTTCAGCTCGCGCGCACCACACCGCGTGGCCCGTGCCCCAGGGCTTCACGCGTCCCGCCGGCACGGTGCGGCCGTCGGGCAGAGCGTCGAGCGCCTGAAATGCATAATCCACGCGGATGCGCCCGGCAAAGCGCGCGCCGACGCTGGCCTTGAACTCGATCTCGAAATCGCGGCGGATGATAAACAACACGCGATCAAAGCCCACACGCACCGCGTCGTGCACCGAGTAGTCCAGCACGGTCTCCCCGGCCGGCCCCATGGGGTCCACCTGTTTTAATCCGCCATAGCGGGAGCCCATGCCGGCAGCGAGAACGACAAGCGTAAGTGACATCACTCCATGCGAGCGAAGCACGCCGGCGCTGGCAAGGCGCGGCATCGCACTTCACCTCGATCACCCCGCCTTGCGGCGCAATCGGGACGGCTCCGCACGGCGGAGTTTTTTCGGGTAGTCGGCGATGGCGTGCAGTCCCCGGCTTTCGTGACGCTGCAACGCACACTCGATGATGAGTTCGGCGACCTGCACCAGGTTGCGCAGTTCAAGCAGGCGGGGATCCACCGAAAAGTTCCAGTAATACTCCTCGATCTCGCGCGAGAGATTCGCGATGCGGGTGCGTGCGCGTTCGAGACGCTTGGTCGTGCGCATGATGCTCACATAGTCCCAGAGGGTGCGGCGCAACTCGTCCCAGTTATGGGTAAGCACCACACGCTCGTCCTGGTCGCCCGCGCTGAAGTCTTTCCAATCGGGGATGACGGGCGTCGGGGCGTCGGCCTTGCGCGTCTGACGAATGTAGGCGGCCACAGAGGCCGCGCCGCGATGCGCCATCACGACGGCTTCGAGCAGCGAGTTCGAGGCGAGGCGGTTCGCGCCGTGCAACCCCGTGCACGCAACTTCGCCGCAGGCGTAGAGGCCGGCCAGCGAGGTCTCGGCCGCCGTGGTGGTCGCGACACCTCCGCAGGTGTAGTGGGCGGCGGGAACGACGGGGATTTTGTCCTTGGCGATGTCAATACCCTCGGCTGCGCAGAATCGGTAGATCTGCGGAAAACGTTCGCGCAAGAAGGCCGTGTTGCGGTGGGTGATGTCCAGCCACACGTGCGGCGCTCCGGTGCGTTTCATCTCGGCATCAATGGCCCGTGCAACGATGTCGCGCGGTGCGAGATCGGCCAGCGGATGATAACGCGTCATGAAGGCCTCGCCTTCCGCGTTGCGCAGGAGCGCGCCTTCGCCACGCACCGCTTCGCTGATCAAAAAACGTTTCCCGCTGAGCGAGTAGAGCGCGGTGGGATGGAACTGGATGAACTCCATGTTCCGCACTTCGACCCCCGCGCGATAAGCCATCGCGATGCCGTCGCCGGTGGCTATGTCGGGGTTGGTGGTGTAGAGATAAACCTGACCCGCGCCACCCGTGCTGAGCATGACGACCGGCGCGTGAAAGGTCAGCACGCGTCCATCCCGCACATCGAGGGCGTAAACCCCGGCTATGCGATCGGGCCCTTGGTTCGTCTCGGCGGCGGACTTGCGTGCGGTTTTCTTGCCGCCCGCGAGGCCGGCGAGTTTTCCCGTCGTAATCACATCAATGGCGAAAACGTGCTCGAACAAGGCCACGCGCGGTTCGCGCGCGATGGACTTCAAAAGTGCGTTCTCGATCGCCTTTCCAGTCATGTCCTTGACGTGGAGGATGCGGCGTTCGCTATGGCCGCCCTCGCGACCGAGATCATACTCGCCGTCGTCGTCACGGGAAAACTTCAAGCCGAGTTCAACCAGTTCGCGAATGCGCGCGGGGCCGTCGCGGATGATTTGTTTAACGACCGCGCGATCGCAGAGACCGTCACCGGCGACGAGCGTATCCTCGACGTGCTTGGCGAAGTCATCCGTCTCGGCAGTGACCACGGCGATTCCGCCCTGCGCCCAGTTGGTGTTGGAGTCGGCCTTGTTTTTCTTGGTCAGGATGGCGACCGAGTGGCCGAGTTGCGCGACCTTGAGCGCGAAGCTGAGACCCGCGATACCGCTGCCAATCACCAACACATCGAAGGAACGCGAAACGGCGGGCACCGCAGAGGAGGCAGGAGCGGCACGCATCAGAGGATGATGTTATCAATGAGGCGCACGTCCTCCATCCACACCGCGACGGCCATGATCGAGTGACCCGGCTTTACCTCGCGCAGCGGCTCCATCGTGTCGGCATCCACCAGCGAGACGTAGATCACGCGGATGCGGCGTTGCTGGCCGAGGATGTGCGTCGCTTCCGCGACAAGCCGGTCGGACCGCCGCTCTCCGCCCGCGACCATCTCGCGTGCCTTGAAGAGCGCGCGACTGATGGAGAGCGCTTCGAGGCGCTGCGTGGTGGAGAGGTAGCGGTTGCGCGAGCTGAGCGCCAGCCCGTCCGTCTCGCGCAGGGTGGGAGCGACGACGACTTCGACTGCAAAATTGAGGTCGGTGACCATTTTCTTAATCACCGCCACCTGCTGCGCGTCCTTCTGACCAAACACCGCCACGTGGGGGCGGCAGATGTTGAACAGCTTCGCCACCACCGTTGTGACTCCGCGAAAATGCGTGGGCCGCGACACGCCCTCAAGCGGCCGGGCGATGAACTCTTCGGTGATGTAGGTGGAGTAGCCCTTGGGATAAATCTGCTCGGCGGGCGGCGCAAAAATCACATGCGCTCCGGCCGCCTCGCACTTGGCGATGTCGGCCTCCAGCTCGCGCGGGTATTTGTTAAAATCCTCGTTCGGCGAAAACTGCGTCGGGTTGACGAAAATCGAGACCACTACGCAGTCCGCGCGCCCGACGGCGGCCGTTACCAGGCTCACATGCCCCGCGTGCAGGGCACCCATCGTCGGCACCAACCCGATCGTCTTGCCTTGGGCGTGCAGCTCCGAGGCGAGCGTCTGCATTTCGGAAACGGAAGTAATGATTTGCATGTCAGGGGAGGAACACGCCGGGGTGCGACGCGAGGCTTGAACAAAGACCCGCCCGCACATTTGTTCAAGCGTTTCACCCATCTCTTACACGCATGATCCGCATTAACGAAAACTACCTTAAACTGAAGGCTTCCTACCTGTTCGCCGATATCGCCAAGCGCGTCACGGCCTACACCGCCGCCAATCCCGACAAGCCGGTCATCCGACTCGGCATCGGCGACGTCACCGAGCCCCTCACCCCCGCCTCCATCGAGGCCTTTCACGCCGGCGTCGCCGAGATGGCCGTGCGCAGCACTTTCAAGGGCTACGGTCCCGAGCAGGGCTACGCCTTCCTCCGTGATGCCATCGCCGCCAACGACTACGCCGCCCGCGGCTGCGAGATCGCCGCCGACGAGATATTCGTCTCCGACGGCTCCAAGTGCGACTGCGGCAACATCCAGGAAATCTTCGCCACCGAGGGCCTCAAGCTCGCCATCCCTGATCCCGTGTATCCGGTTTACGTGGACACCAACGTCATGGCCGGCCGCACCGGCGCCAACCTCGACGGCCGCTACGCCGGTATCACCTACCTCGATTGCACGCCGGCCAACGGCTACGTGCCGGCCCTGCCCGAGGGCGCGGCGGACCTGATCTACCTCTGCTTCCCCAACAACCCCACCGGCGCCGTCGCCACCCGCGAGCAGCTCGTAGCCTGGGTCGCCTACGCCAAGGCCAACAAGGCCATCATCCTCTTCGACAGCGCCTACGAGGCCTACATCCGCGACCCGAAGATTCCCCACTCCATCTACGAAATTCCCGGCGCACGCGAGGTCGCCATCGAGTTCCGCAGCTTCTCCAAGACCGCCGGCTTCACCGGCACCCGCTGCGCCTACACCGTCGTGCCCAAGGCGCTCCAAGCCTACGACACCGCCGGTGCCGCGCATTCCGTCCACGCCCTCTGGAACCGCCGCCACACCACCAAATTCAACGGCGTTTCCTACCCCGTGCAAAAGGCCGCCGCCGCCATCTACACCGAGGCCGGCAAGGCGCAGGTCAAGGCGATGACCGATTTCTACCTCGGCAACGCCGCCCTCATCCGCGCAGCCGTGACGAAGCTCGGCCTCTCCTGCGTGGGCGGCGACAACGCCCCCTACATCTGGGTCAACACCGGCACCGATTCGTGGGCCTTCTTCGACAAGCTCCTTAACGAAGCGCAGGTCGTCTGCACCCCCGGCGCCGGCTTCGGCAAATGCGGCGAAGGCCACATCCGCATCAGCGCCTTCAACTCGCGCGCCAACGTCGAGACCGCCCTGGCCCGCATCGCCGCCGCGCTGAAGTAAACGCGCCGCGCCCGGACCGCTCCCCGGGTAGCAGCGTGCTTGCACGCGATTCGCCACCGCGGCGATTCCCAAGCCCCGTCGCCTACGCGACGGGGCTTTTTTGTGCTCACTCAGGCGACGCCACCTTATTCGAGGCTCGCATCACGCCGCTTCTGCACCCGTGCACCGGCAAGGATCGCCAGCTCGAAGAGGAGATACAGCGGCACGGCAAACATTGTCTGCGTTACCGGATCCGGCGTCGGTGTCACGATCGCCGCGACCAGGAAAATCGCCACTATCGCATGGCGGCGATACTTGCGCAGCGTCTCCACCCGCAAAAACCCAAGGTGAATCGCCAGCACGATCAGCAGGGGAAATTCAAATGCGATACCCACACCGAGCACCAGCCACACCAGCAGCGTGTAGTAGCTGTTGGGCGTCCAGCGAAGGGTGAAACCCAGAAGCTCATTGAGCTCCAGCGACACTCGGATCGTGCTCGGCACGAGCAGGAAAAACCCGAAGGCCCCGCCAAGTAAAAGCAGCACCAGCGCACACAGCCCCACCGGCAGAGCCATCCGGGCTTCTTTCGAACTCAAGGCCGGAGCCACAAACTGCCCCACGAAAATCAGAATAAAGGGTGCCGCCATCACCAGGCCGCCAAACGCGCACAACTGAATGGTCACATCGAAACCCTCCATGATGCTCGTGGTGCCCAGATCGAGCACCAGTTTGGGATTCTCCGCCTGCACATGGTGAAGCGGCCAGAGCAGCACGTCGTTGAACTCGCCGAGAAACGTAGCCACCAGACCCGCCATGACGGCAAAAGCGATCACGCACTTCACCAGCGTCCAACGCAGCACTTCCAGATGATCGAGAAAGCCCATCGGCTTCTCTTCCGGGTTGATAGGCGTGCCATCGGCGTCGAGTTCGATGTCTTGATCGTGCGGAGATGGATGCGAAGGCGTGCTCACTGAGCGCCGAGCAAACCCTTGCCCGCGCAGAGTTCAACGCCTTCCTTGCATTCGCCCACCACGATGAACCGCTACGAACGCCAAAGCTGCCTGCCCGAACTCGGCGACACCGGCCAGGCCCGCATTCGCGCCGCCCGCGTGCTCATCATCGGGCTCGGCGGCCTCGGCAGCCCCGCCGCACTCTACCTCGCCGCCGCCGGCGTCGGCACTCTCGGCCTTGCCGACTTCGACGCCGTCGCCGGACACAACCTGCAACGCCAGATTCTTCACGACACCCCCTCGGTCGGCCGCCCCAAACTCGCCAGCGCCATCGCCCGCCTCGCCGCGCTCAACCCCGAGGTGCGCCTCGTCCCCCACCCCGACGGCCTCACCGCCACAAACGCCGCCACCTTGTTCGCGGGCTACGACGTCGTGCTTGATTGCGCGGACAACTTCGCCACCCGCTACCTCGCCAACGACGCCGCCGTGCTCGCCCGCGTGCCGCTCGTCCACGGCAGCGTTTTCCAATGGGAGGGCCAGGTCACCGTCTTAGCGCCGCATCTCGGCGGCCCC
>JAIYBI010000131.1 GCA_027488595.1 Opitutaceae bacterium
AGTTAACCACGGATGGACACTGATTAAAACCAACCCGCTCTTATCCGTCCCCATTCGTGTCCATTCGTGGTTTAAAATCTGAAACGCCCGGGGGATTTTGTGTAAGGCAGGGCGGGTTCCAAAGCCAGACGGCCCGGTGAACCGGTGACCCGTGAAGCAGCGAGATTTTCCAGAAGTAATGAGTGCGCCCTGCAAAGGGTCGGCCGAAGTAAAAAAACGCTTGGTCCCAAACTTTAATGACTACCCCTATGTCACCCCTTAGCGCACGCCTCGGTCTTGTTACGCTTTTCATGTGTGGAGTCGCAGGCTCCCTGTTTGGGCCGGGTTTGCGGGCGGCCGTGATTAACCACGCCGACGTGGTATTCGATGCGCGGCAACGTGTGCCTCATGCGACGCAGGTGGCGGATGGGAAGGGTGGGTGGGTGCCCGGCACGAAGAGCTCGGCGATCGCCCTCGATAATGGACTGGTGCGGGTGTTGCTCAGTCCCCGGTGGGGCTCGGTGCTTTCGTTGCAATACCGGACGGAGGCGCCGACTGGCGCGGGCGGGGTCGAACTCGTCGCGCAGCAAGAGTCGGCCTTGACTGATTCGGTGGGGGAGCTGGCCGGTATCACCTGGCGCGATGCCGCCCCCTCGGCGCGTCCCTGTGACTCGTTCACGACTGTCGCCGCGACCAGAGAGATGGTGGACGTGGCGTTTCGGTGGAAATACGACCCGGCAAAGGATGCGCGTGCGCTGGATGTGGCGGTCCATTACGTCGTGCGGCGCGGGGTGCCCGGAGTTTACACCTATGTGGTTTTGTTGCGCCCGGCGGCCTATCCGGCCTCGCGGATCGGTCGGCTGGAACTCGTCTGGCCGCTGGCGCACGACGGCAAAGAGTTTACCTGTGAACAGCAGTTTTTGGCGCCGAAGCGGCCGGGGGATGGAGTGCGGTTAAAAGGCGACCCGCAGAGGGAAGGCCTGGCGCCCTCGTTTGCCGAACTGCAAGCGGGCCGCCGCGAAGCCGACCCTGCCCGCATCGAGTTTTCGTCCGGCCGCCTTGCCGGACGGGCCCATGTGCCGGCGCTGAATTATCTGAGGCTCCATGAGCTGCCCGGGCTGGTCTGGGGGCGGGCGAGCGACGTCAATCAAGTCGGGCAGTGGATCGTGCACGCCTCGCCGGAGTATTTTGCGGGCGGGCCGGACTATGCCCAGCTTGTCGCGGCCCACGGCACGCTTCGCACCGCGATGCACGGGAAGTCCACCCACCGGCCGCCGGAGCTTACGGCGGGGAAGGCGTGGTCGAAGGTGTATGGCCCCTTTCTCCTTTACGCGAACAGCGCGCCCACGGCGGAAAAAGCCTGGGAGGAAGCCCAAGGGCGCTCGGCCCTCGAGCGTGCGACCTGGCCCTACTCCTGGCTGACTTCGGAGCCGGCTTATGCGACCGGCGCGAACCGTGGCGGAGTGCGCGGACGGGTGCGGTTCTCCGATGCGGCCCGGAGGCCGGAGACTTCGACTGGCGGCTGGATCGGCATGGTCTCCGTTCAGGCGGAAGACGACTCCGACCAGGCGGGCTGGCAGGAGCAGGGCCTCGGGCGGCAGTTCTGGACACAGCTGGATAACGTCGGATCTTTCTCCCTGCCGCAAATGCCCGCGACCGGGCCGGATGGGCGGCCGGAGCGGTATCTTTGCTATTTTTTCGCGCCCGGCACGGGCCCGGCGGGCGGGGTGCTTGGGGAAACCGTATGGGGACCGTTCGAGGTGCAGGCCGGCATCAACACGCCCCTGCCGGAGATGAACTGGCGCGTGCCGCATCAAGGGGCGGCTTTCGTTTTTGAGATAGGGGTGCCGGATCGCTCCGCGCGGGAGTTTGAACTGGCCGCCGCGCTGGCCCGGCCGGATGCGGCCGCGGCGGCCGCACATGCGCTCGACGCGCTTAAGGCGAGAGGCGGCTTCGTTGCGCCGAAGGCGGGCGAACCGGGCGCGGATTTCCCCTGCTTGCATCCGGCCGGCAACGAAGCGGACGGTGCGACCCCGCTTACCATCCGCTTCGATTTGGCGAGCCTGCGCACCGGGGATTATTGGTTGTCCATCGCCTACGTCGGGGCGAACTCGGCCCAGGCGGTCTATGTGAACGACGCCGCCGAGCCCCTGGCAATTCTCGTGCCGGAGCACGCACACGGGGAGGATGAGGAACTGATGACGACCGCTTGGGGCGGTCGGGCTGCGGTGGCTCGCTTCGCGATTCCCTCCCGGCTCCTGAGACGCGGAGCCAACACCCTGACCCTGGCGCACGGCCCCTCGCCGCAGAAGGGCAAGGCGGTGTTTCTCTACGATTATATCGCGCTGGAGAGTCCGGGAGTTTTCGCCAACGGGATCTACGAGGTTAGCCAAAACGGACTGCTGCTCGGCGTTGATGCGGAAGGCCGGGCACGGCTCTACAAGGGAGGCGCAGGCCAGGCCTCGCTCCGTTGGTTTTTTCAAAATCTGGGCACCGCCAAATCGGGCTCATCCAGCCGCGAGATGGTGCGGCTCTATAACTTCGCCAGCCAGAAATCGCTGTGTGGAAACCCTGATGGCGGCGTAACGGTCGCCGTGGATGACGGAAAGTCCAACCAGGTTTGGCAGATCATTGACCGCGGTGGCCGGGCCGCGCTGCGTAGCCACGCCGTTTCCTACAACAGCCTGGATGCGGGCCCCGCGCCTGCCGCTAACACCTTGCTGAACCTAAAAAACACGACCTATGGGCCCGGTCAGTTGTGGGAGTTTTCGCCGGTGCGATGAGTCGCGACCGGCCTTACGCCGACAGTCTGAAACAGTTGGATTTTAACCACACCCAAGCATCTGATGCCATTCCGCTTTCTATCGTATGATGACTCAGCCTTCGAGGTTAAGCCGCGAAGGCTTTTTTATGCGCCCGCCCAAAGAATTTCCGCCTGGCACGGCGGCGCGATTGAAGGAGTTGCTCAAGCAAGCGGGGGAGGTGATCGAGGCGGGCGCATTCCGCCGCGACTATCAGGAACTGGTCGGGCACAAGGTCGCCGCCTCCACGGTTTACCGGCTGCTTGCCCGATCGGGAT
>JAIYBI010000014.1 GCA_027488595.1 Opitutaceae bacterium
AAGCGTGGCGAAGTTCAGAACCCAATTAGTCGGAAGGAAGCGGGGCCATAGCGGCTGTCCTCTTATCATAGTAATCCTTAGCTCGTAAACGCGGACCAGTTTGCTCGTAGATAACGATATCCGGACCAAACCGCCAGATAGGTGCCAACGATAAAACCGATCAGGCCAAGATTATGAACCCATTCCACAAGGGATGAAAACTCAGCGGGCAGTATACGCCCAAAGTCCCTCGATAGCATGGGCACCGCCAGCAGACAACCGATCGCTATCATCTGAGATACCGTCTTCGTTTTCCCGCCGCCGTCGGCTGCTACGATAACCCCCTTTGCCGCGACCACCATACGCATACCAGACACCAGAAACTCCCGACACAGGGTAACCAACACAAACGGTAATGGCAGGCCGAACCGTTCCACAAAAGTCACCATCAAACCGATGACCAATATCTTGTCGGTGAGCGCATCCATAAACTTCCCGAAGTTTGAAACCACGCCCCGCTTCCGGGCAATCGCCCCATCCAACCAGTCACTTATGGCCGCCGCGATGAAAGCCGTAAAAGCCAATGTCGCCGCGCCAGACCAAGTCTGATAGGTCAGCCAGACGATTATAAACATTAACGGTATGCGCGATAATGTAAGGATGTTGGGTAATGTCCACATGTTGCCTGTTCGTCGGAGAGAAAAACTATGCTACCACCTCTGAAAAGCCGGTGTAACCAAGGCATCACGAGGCATTTTTAATCGGCGATGATAGAATATGGAACCGGTGTGTCCGATAAACGAGAAGGGGATTACTCAACAAAAAAGCGGGGAGCATAGCCCCCCGCTGGAAAGAATCGAAGCTTAGGCTGGCCCTTACTTCTTAGGCGCGGGCTGTGCAGGAACTTCGGGCAGGAAAGGATTACTCTTATCACGGTAGCCGCCGATGTCACTGCGCTTAATGTCCGCGTTCTTAATCTGGCGAGGATCAAATATATCTTCTGGTTTCGCTGAATCAGCGCTGACAATTTTAGCGGTGATAAAAATCATCAAATTCTGGCGGGTAGTCACGTCCTGGTCGCTTCTGAACAGACGACCCAAGCCCGGGATTGAACCTAAAACTGGAACCTTTTGTTTAGATTTCGTGACACTATCTTTGATCAGGCCACCGATCGCAAGGGTGTGCCCATCCTTAAGGGATACCTGCGTCTTGGTGCGACTTGTTCCGATGATAGGAATTGCCGCGCCGCTAAAGTTCACATCACCCTTTCGCTCGCTCACCTCAGGCTCAATCATCAGCTTGATAAAGTTGTCGTTATTGATCTGAGGAGTGACTTTCAGAATGATACCGATCGGCTTATACTCGAAACCACTGACCTCAAAGGTGCCCTTCTCCGAGTTATACGTATAGCTTGGTATAGGGTATTCCTCGCCCACGTTGATGAAAGACTCCGTGTTATTGAGGGTGACCACGGTAGGATTGGACACCACTTTGCCCGAGCCGGATTTCTGGAGGATATTGAGCGTAGCCTTCAGCTGTAAACTCGATAGAACCGAAGTCGAATAATTCAGACTGTCGCTATAAGTCTTAAGATCTTTGCCCGCACCGGCGTAGGTTGAAGTATTATTGCTGTCAAAGAGAGTTCCCTGCGCAGTCTGCCACTGAATGCCAAAGTTGTCGGCATCATTCGAATCCATGTTAATAAACTTGGTCTCAATCATCACCTGCTCGGTCACCTTGTCCAGCGATTTAAGCACCGGGTTAATCTTCACCAACTTGGAGGAACGCTCGGAAACAATCAGTGCATTGATCCGCTTATCCACCAGCACCCGTCCACCAGCGGCTGAATCAACGAGGGGCAGAATGGATGACAAAACCTCGTCCGCTCTGGCATAATTAAGAATAAAAACCTCGGTTGTAAGCGGCTCAAGGGCAAGGCTGTCAACGGTGATGACCTTTATGATGTTTCCTTCTTCGATAAACGTGTAATTCACCGGGGTCAGAACAACACTGAAAATCTGGCGCCAAGTGACGTCACGGAGCTTGATCGAGGTGCGGCCCTGAAGCGTATCGGGAATTACTATGTTGAGTTCGAAAAGGTCGGCCACGTTTCTTAGAATACTCCGCACATCCTCATCGGGGAAATCAACCGACAAGGTATCCTTGGCCTTGGGCGCTTCCGCAGCCGCCGGCGCCGTAGCCACCGAATCTGCAACCGGCGCTGGCGCCGCTGGCGTCAGTTCGGTCAATTGAACCGCAGGTGCGTCCGGTGCAGGAACTGGAGCGACAGCAGGCGGAGTCGCTTCCACCGTCGGCGCAGCAACCACCGCGGCCGTTGGTTCTGAGGGGCTAACGCTCGGTGACGCTGGGGTTTCGCTCGGAGGTGGGGTCGTGGCAGGGGTTTCTACCGCCGCAACGGGCGCCGTGGGCTCGGTCACCGCTGCCTCCTGCCCACGGGCTAACATGGGAGCAAGCAGTGCTCCGATCAATGCAAGACGCTTGGAATTAGTGTTTTTCATTTGCTGGATAGTTATCAACGTTTACGAACCGTTCTGGTGCTAAATTCTTTCCCGAGCTGAACCGTAAACGTTGTCGGGGTGACAGCGGTTAAGGTCAACTGGTAATCCTTACCCTCAAAACTTACAGGTATTTTCTCGCCCACCTTGATTTTCTTGGGTCCAAGGAGGAGCATGGCGTTTCCGCCAAACACTAAAGTTCCGGTGGAGGGTATGGTCGAAGCGAGCTGACTAAGCAACTCTGGTCCTGAGAGTCCAACCGGAATCGGCCCAGTGGCGACCTCGGGCAAGCTGGGCTCCCGAATGATACCCGTGAAGGGGTTGACCAAATTGTCGGCGAGCTCCGGCGCTTTACCTCGGGTTTCTGCGAGTTTCGTGGCTTTCGCTACGATTGCGGTTCGGGTATCTGGGGGCGGAATGTCTGCGCCTTGAGCCAAAACGGAGTGACTGAAAAAGGAAAGAAGCCCGACGAAAAAAGAAGCAGGAAGAAGTTTCATCGTAGTCCTAGATAATCTATTGTAAAACTAAGCGAGAGCCTTCCGTTTTGAGCAGGACTGAGAGATGCAGAGCTGATTCGGGTGACCTGCTGCCCGAATTCAAGTCTCTTCAAGAGGGTCAGAAGCTGCTTAAATTCGCCTTCAGCGGACACGGAAAACGGGACGATCATGTAGCTGTCAGCCGCAGCTTTTCCGGGCGCGGTGGTAACAAGCTGCCTGACATCAACCATCGTAACTCCCGTTTCTTTCTCCAGATTGTAGAATATCTGCGGATTCTTTGCGAGTTCGGTTACACGAATGGCGGAGGCCAGGAACTGCTGATTGGATTTCTCGAGTGCGGCCAGTTGCTCGTCAAGTTGGACAGCCGCAACCACGTTGTTTTTGAAACGTTTTAGTTCCTTTGAGCGTTCTTCCCGTTTCGCAGTCACTTCATCCAGCATTCCTGATCTAAAATAAAAACTCATCAGGCACGTTAAAATGATAGCGCCACAAACCACAGGGATAGGAAACCGCTTAAAGACACCCGCAATATCTTTACCTTCTATGCTCATTTTTTAGGGGGCTTCACAGCCATTGAAATTTCTAGTGTCAAATTCTTTGGACCAACGTTGCGAACCGTATTGGTAAGTGTCACATCATTGAAATACTCTTTGGAAACTTTATCATCCTGAAGCTGCTTCACATATTTGGATGCAATATCCCCGGAAGCAGCATCAAGTCCGTCAACCGCCAGGGTAAGCGACATGGGTTGGCCCGGTCCGCGATGGATAATACGCTGCAAGGTTACACGCTCGGGAAGAGTCGCGCCCAAATGGATCAGATAGTCGGAGAAAACCAAAGACTCCGCACTTAGATTTACAACCTCCGCAAGCTTCTTTTCTTCAGCCTTAAACTTATTGAAAGTCGCCACCGCGCGATCGCTATTTGGTTTGGTGGTGCGGATATCAGATTCAATCACGTTCAAATCATTGTTGATCTGATAAACCGCGTATTCCCGGTTGCCGACAAAACACAAGATTGCCCCGAGCATTACAACGGAAGCACTATTCACAAAAAATTTGGTGCGCACTACCTTAACATCCGGCAACTTAGATGGATCCGTAAAACTAGGATGCCAGGCCAAGGCCTGCCGTGCTTCCGCCTTTTCCGAAGATTTTTTAAGCGACAGTAGCATTTAGTGGGTTGTTAAAGTTAATCATTAGCCCGCACAGTGCAAACTTACGGGCATCCAGCCCGCTGGAGATTGCTCCGTCGGCAATACTGATCTGACGGGCCTTGAGCCAAGGCATCATATCAGGCTGCAATACCGTGACCCCGATTTGCGATGCCACCACCGCCTCGATCCAGGTGAGTTTACTGGGTAACACCGTGCAGACGACTTGACCGATAGACTGGCCGGTCTGGACTTCGTAGAACCCCATGGACGACTGAAGTTCTTTCAGGAGCCGCTTGCAAAGCGATGCGCCCATTCCGGTAAAGTCGAATGTATTGGAGAAAAACAGCTTTCTAGCAGATTCCTCATCCTTCAACCCCAGTTCCTTTTGCACAACGGGCACCATATCGTCGAGGCCCACAGAAATTGGCCTCGACGCTTCAACACCACGCGAACTCACAATAAACGATTGGGTCTGCTTTGATCCCAACTCAAGGACCAGGGTGGGTTTGTTAGAGTCGGTAAACTTCAGGTAGTCAGCCACCGCACCGAGCGAAGCCAGTGAACTTAGCTCCATTCTTAACGGGTATACCCCGCGTTCAAGAATGGCCGATTGGAAGGAAAGTGCCTCACTTACAGGCAAACCACAGAGTAAAACGTCCTTTTCAGGTGTCGCTTTGGTCGAGTCAAAGTCCTGTCCGTCGGTCGAGTTCAAAACCGCTATGGAGTTAAGCTCCGGATCAATCTTAAACTGGGTATTGGAAAACTCACTCAGATAGTCGGCCTCTTTTAGCCGCTTGATATCCAAGGATGCACGCCTAATGAACGCCTGATCCGAGTTAATTCCCACGTTGGCATGCGTGAAACCTCCGCCTGCCTTCTTGGGCTGAAGTTCGCTCAAAATTTTCGACCAACCAGCTGCGTCTTCAGATGCGCACTCTCGGAGATGCTCAACCTCAAAGGGTCCGGTGGAGGCCGAGGTGCGGGCTATCAAGGTGTTTTTGTCACCCCAATCTACGAAGAAGCCCTTGGATTTGACGGAAAACAGCATAGGAGTCGGTTCGCGGAACTTTCTGTAAGATCAAAA